>JANLZV010000151.1:0-1918 GCA_031366425.1 Pyrinomonadaceae bacterium
CGATGAGGTGGAGCGGCCAATCAGGTTTCGCCGCTCGCATGCTGGCAAGAACGTCGAGCAGACTCTTCTCTGCTCCGCCCAGTTGCGCACACGCACTCAGGTACAGGATTTTCATCGGGTTGCGGGGCCGTGACTGGCAAGGTCGCTGAAAATTATTATCTCAGCGCCAACGGCGCGGAATGCAACAGCCTAGGGCAAACGCCCTAGGTTGAGATGCCTGACTGACCTTTGGAAGCGCTGAAAGCGCGAAACCGGAAGCTCGACTGGGAATATAGCATGGTGACCAACTTCATTTCGCGCTACTGCGCGAAGCAGCTTTGTCACTGGGTCTCACCTGGGCCGATGGCCCAGGCTATTACATTTCGCGCCGTTGGCGCTGAACCAGAGTGGTCCGAATCAAGAAGCGATGCTCGCGCTGTCTTCGCCTTTGTAATACTTCTGGTAGTAAGAGCTGTAGTAATAATCGTTCGGCACCTGGCTGACGTTGTTCAGGACCACGCCGAAGATTTTCGCACCGACGTCGTGCAGCATCTGCTTCGAACGACGAACGATTGCGCGCGAGGCATGATCGCCATGGACCACAAGCAGCGCTCCATCAACCAACGATGCGATCAAGACGCTGTCTGTAAACGAAGCGACCGGCGGCGAGTCGATTATGATATGCGTAAACTTTTGCTTCAGGGTTGTAATCAGTCGTTGCATCGTCTCCGAGCCGATCAGTTCCGCAGGATTGGGCGGGATCGCGCCGGAGGTAAGCACATAGACGCCGGTTGGCTCGTGCAGTTCAACCAGGGCAAGCATCTCGGTTTCGTTCATCTTGCTGGCGAGAATTGTGCTGAGGCCCGTCTGATTATCCATTCCGAAAATCGTATGCAGGCGCGGCCGGCGCATGTCACCATCAATCAGCAACACACTCGCTCCCGTCTGCTCGAGAATCAGCGCGGTATTCACTGCGGTCGTAGTTTTTCCTTCGGCCGGTTGACTCGACGTGACCAGCAGCGTCTGCGGCGCGCCTCCCGCTGACGAAAGCAGAATCGAGGTGCGCAGATGGCGATAAGCTTCTGCCAGGGGCGAGCGCGCATCGGAGTCGATTAGCAGTTCGCTCTGGAAGTTGTTTTTCATTTGCAGCGACGTGACTGTCGAAAGCAAACGGCGCCGGGCCGAATTTCCAATCGAGGGAATAACGGCCAGGGCCGGCAGATGCAGGAGCTTCTCGACATCGTCGGACGAATGGATGCTGTCGTCCAGGTATTCCAGATAACGCGCGAACGCGATCCCCACCACAAAGGACAGGAGCAGCGCGAGGCCGATGCCTTCCATGCGTTTTGGCCCAACCGGAGCTTTGGGCACAGTCGCGTAATCGACCACATGAATGTTGTTTGGCGTTCCCGCCACGACCACGTCGTTTTCCTTGGAGCGTTGCAATAGTCCTTCCAACAAGCCTTTGTTCGTTTCGATTTCCTGCTGAATGATGCGGTAGTTGACCGCCGCTTCGTTCTGCGTCAGCGTTTCACCGCGCTGCTCGTTGAATGACTTTCGTAGTGCCTGCTCGGCGGCGAAAGCTTGCCGGTAGCGAGTGGCGAGATTCGTGGTTAATACCGAAACCGCCTTGTGCCGCGATTCCTTGGCTTGCTTCTCCAACTCCGCGATCTGTTCGTCAATCTGCTTAATCTCCGGAACTTTTTCGGTGTACTCCACCAACAGGTCCGCGCGCTTTTGTCGTAGCTCAATCAACTTCGTTTCTGCTTCGGCGGCAAGCTTGGCCGACTCTTCGGCGAGAGCTTCCGCAGCGCCGGGCGCCTGGCTCGCGCGATAAGCCGACTCGGCGAGCTTGCGTTCATTCTCCGCTTCCATGAGTTGCTTGTTGAGGCCCGAGAGCCGGTCTACCACGGTGTTCTGGCTGGCGTCGAGTGAAATG
>JANLZV010000496.1:0-2891 GCA_031366425.1 Pyrinomonadaceae bacterium
TGATCACTGCCGTCCTTTCCCGCCAATACGGCATTCCCTCAGTTAACCTCGAGCTTTTTCAGATTGATGCTCAGGTTCTTCACCTCATCCCTCAGGAAGTCGCTCAAAAATACTCGGTTCTGCCACTCTCGCGGGTAGGCGCCAGCCTGACGCTGGCAATGGTGGATCCGACCAACGTCTTTGCGATGGACGACATTAAGTTTATGACCGGCTTGAACGTCGAGCCGGTGGTCGTCGCCGAAGCGAGCATTCATCAAGCTATTTCGAAGTATTACGGAGGCTCCAGGGAAATCGAACTGGCCGCTATCGGCGCGGATGAAGTGGTTTTTGAACCAGTCACCTCCTCGAAGAGTACGGTTGGAAATATCACGACTGCCGATCTCGTCTCGCTCGATACGATCGACTTCGATGTCGACCATGCTGAAGACGTTGAAGTAGTCGAAGACAACGAGGAGATCGACCTCTCCACGCTCTCACGCATCAGCGAAGACGCGCCGGTCGTCCGGCTGGTCAACGTTTTGCTGGTTGATGCGCTTCGCCGCGGGGCCTCCGATATCCACGTTGAACCTTACGAAAAGGAATTACGCATTCGCTTTCGAATTGACGGTGTGCTTTACGACGTCATGCGTCCCCCGCTCAAGATGCGCGACGCTTTGATCTCGCGAGTCAAGATCATGTCGAAACTCGACATCTCGGAGAAGCGGCTTCCTCAGGACGGGCGAATCAAAATCAAAGTGAAAGTAGATGCGCGCTCACGTGAACTCGATTTCCGCGTCTCTACTCTGCCGACTTTGTTCGGCGAAAAAGTCGTGCTTCGTTTGCTCGACAAAGAAAACCTCATGCTTGACATGACCAAACTCGGTTTCGAACCCGAGTCGCTCGTCAAATTCAAGCGCAACATCTCGAAGCCGTACGGCATGGTTCTGGTAACTGGTCCGACAGGTAGCGGAAAAACTAACACGCTTTACTCCGCGCTGCAGTCTTTGAACACTGTCCAGACAAACATCATGACCGCGGAGGATCCGGTTGAGTTCAACCTTATGGGTATCAACCAGGTTCAGATGAAAGAGCAAATCGGCTTAAACTTTGCAGCCGCTTTGAGATCTTTCCTGCGCCAGGATCCGAACATCATTCTCGTCGGTGAAATTCGCGATTTTGAAACCGCTGAGATTGCGATTAAAGCAGCGCTCACCGGCCATCTGGTTCTCTCGACCCTTCACACCAACGACGCGCCGTCGACCATTTCACGGCTGATGAACATGGGTATCGAGCCTTTCCTGGTCGCCACCAGCGTCAATCTCATTCAGGCGCAGCGCCTCATTCGCCGCATATGCAAAGACTGTAAACAGGAGCATGCCACGCCAGCGGAAGCTCTGATGGAAGTTGGCTTCTCTGCCAGCGACGCAAAGTCGCTCAAGACGTTCAAGGGGAAAGGTTGTTCCACCTGTAACAACACCGGCTACAAGGGACGAATTGGTCTCTACGAAGTAATGGAAGTTAACGACGACATCCGCGAGTTAATCCTGATCGGAGCTTCATCTTTAGAACTGCGTAAGAAAGCGATCGAGGACGGGATGATCACGCTGCGCGAGTCTGGTTTGACCAAAGTGCGCGCTGGATTGACCACGCTCGAGGAAGTTGTCCGCGAAACGGTGGCCTAAAGAAAGAGGAAATAATCATGTTGCGAACAGTCACGTTGTCCCTCTTAATGTTGTTCTCCGTAGTGGTCATGCTGCCCTTCACCAGCTCCACGGCCCACGGACCCAGGCAGAATTCTGCATCATCGCGTCAACAGCGAAGATACCGCCGTCATTCGCGAGCCTGGTGGCGTCGCCATCGCGCCCGTTTACGAATGCGTCGCGCCGAAGCGCGCGCCCACAGTAGTGCGCCGTTGACTGACGCTCTCGGTAGCGCGCCCAACGGAATTGTTACGCCCCCGCTTCAGGCAGTCCCCACTGGCTGGAGCACTGTCGGAATGGCCAATAGTCCGGAAGTCAGATTCAAGACGGAATCGTCGGCCCCTTTGCTGGGCCAGGCTAGTCTCGCTGTAGTTGCGAAGAGCCGTCCGAATCCTGCTTACATGACTTATCGCGAGCAGAGTCGAATGCTTGCCGGCGTCAACTTTTCAGATTTACGCGGCATTGTGATCGACAAGATGATCAACGCCGGCGGTTGGGTCATCAACGACTACGAACGTCAGGTTAACGGCGCCCGCGTTTTCGTGGTGATTGCTCAAACACCGGGCGACGGCCGCGCTCCGGAAAAGTCCTGGAACTTTTACTTCGCCGAAATTGACGGGCAAATCTACAGTTTGACCCTGAACACGCCTTTGCAGTTTTCCGATCAGTTAGCCGACGAAGGCGCGAAGTTTATTGCCTCGCTTCGCGCTCGCGCCAAGACCGGCGGACAAACTGCAAACGTTAACAACAGGTAGCCTTCAGCTAACCTTGCCCCTGAGGAGCCACCCTCGATATGTCATTAACTGAAACACCTGCACCAATCTCGCTGTCCGAACTGCTGCGGAAACTCTCCGAGCTCGGCGGTTCGGATCTGCACATCACCACGGGTTCGGCTCCGCAGGTTCGCATTGACGGACACCTGCGACAGCTGGAAGGCTACCGGCAGATGAGTGCGGGAGACACCAAGCAGCTTGCTTACTCCGTACTGACCGATGCACAGAAGCATCGTTTTGAAGAAAACCTTGAGCTGGACTTCTCTTTTGGCGTCAAAGGGCTGTCGCGTTTTCGCGCCAACCTCTTCAACCAGAGGGGTGCAGTGGGTGCAGTCTTTCGTGCCATTCCTTATGAGATCAAGCCGTTCGAAGAACTTGGCTTGCCGGCGATCGTGCAGAAGCTTTGCGACAAGCCGCGCGGTCTGATCCTTGTTACCGG
>JANLZV010000243.1:0-2959 GCA_031366425.1 Pyrinomonadaceae bacterium
CAAAAAGCTCTCACCAGTTACGGCCAAAACATGATCGACCTGATCAAACCCGACACGCACCGGCTTCATGCCGACTTCAGGCAAATCGGAGCGCCCACGGGGCGTTTCTCGTGTACCAATCCAAATATCCAGCAGGTGCCGCACGCAGTTGAATACCGCCGTTGCTTCAGCGGTTACCCGGCGGGGCGGAAACTAATCATTGCCGATTATTCGCAAATCGAGCTGCGCATCCTCGCGGAGTTTTCCGGCGACACCGCGTTCATCAATGCTTTTAAGTCCGGCGCCGATCTGCATAAGGTGACGGCCGGAGAAGTGTTCGGCGTGACGGTGGACCAGGTAACGCGCGAACAGCGGGATTTTGCCAAGCGGCTTAACTTTGGAGTGGTATACGGCATCGGGGCGCAAAGATTTTCGATCATGACCGGACTGGGAGTGCCGGAAGCGGAAAACGTGCTCCGGAAATATTTTGCGACGTATCGCGGTCTCGACACTTACCTGAACGAAGCCGCGAATCGCGCCGTGCGTGAGCGTCAGGCCCGCACGGGTTCAGGGAGGCTGGTCCGCTTTCGTTACGACGATCAGGACCGCCAACAAATTTCCATGACCAAGCGCAACGGCAAGAACACGCCGATCCAGGGGACGAGTGCCGATATTCTGAAACGAGCGCTCCGGCTATTGCACGATGAGCTGCGCGGCACAAACGCGAAGATCGTCAACATCATTCACGATGAAATCGTAGTCGAAGCCGATGCCGGCGAAGCTGAAGCAGTAGCGCAGAAGGTGGAGCGAGCGATGTGCGTTGCCGGGGAAGAATACGTGAAGACTGTGCCGGTCAAGGTGGAAACAGAAATCGCCGATGAGTGGGTGAAGTAAGTCATTACGTTACGGACGAAGTGAAGGTCGCAGACACCTCGCTTGACACTCTGCGTCCTGCTCAATAGTCTTGCCAGTTCAATTCCAGCAGCAGTTTCATAGCTTTAAGTGAGAAAAAGGGTAAACGGTCTACATGGTTAAGGAACAGATTATTGGCTTAATTGAGTCAAAGCAGGCCCGCGTTGGGGTGGTCGGATTGGGATACGTCGGCTTACCGCTGTTGAGTGAATTTGCCGGTGCCGGGTTCGAAGCGGTGGGTTTCGAAGTAGACGCGAAAAAGGCGGATCAGATCAATGCCGGCGTTTCCTACATCGGCGACGTCGCCTCGGAAGCGTTAAAAAAACACGTTGACAGCCAGCGTCTCCGCGCCACTATCGACTTCAACGATTTGCAAGAGTGCGACGCAGTGATCATTTGCGTGCCGACGCCGCTCCGGAAAACAAAAGAGCCGGATGTCTCCTACATCCTGGCTGCAGCCGAAGAGATCAAGCAACGTTTGCATCAGGGCCAGTTGATCATTCTCGAGTCTACAACCTATCCCGGCACTACTGACGAAGTACTCTTGCCGATGTTTGAAGGGACTGGACTTTCGCTAGACCAGGACTTTCTGCTGGCCTTCTCGCCGGAAAGAGTTGACCCAGGCAATCCTGAGTTTCAAACGCATAACATCCCGAAAGTAGTTGGCGGAGTCACGCCGGATTCAACCGAAGCGGCGGCGTTTTTATATTCACAAGTTGTTCGCGAAGTGCACTCAGTCAGCTCAGCGCGCGTGGCCGAAACGGCGAAGCTGCTCGAGAACACCTTTCGCGCGGTCAACATCGGCATGGCTAACGAAATGGCCCGCCTTTGTTACGCGCTCAACATCGATACGTGGGAAGTGATTCGCGCGGCGGCGACCAAGCCGTTTGGGTTTATGGCTTTTTATCCCGGGCCCGGCATTGGCGGTCATTGCATCCCACTCGATCCGCACTATCTATCATGGAAAGCCCGTCAGCATGGGTTCGATTCACGGTTTATTGGGTTGGCCGAGGAAGTGAACTCGCGGATGCCGGATCACGTGGTCCAACTTGTCTCCGACGGATTAAACGACGAAAGCAAGTCGATGAAAGGATCCAGGATTCTGTTACTGGGCGTGGCGTATAAAAAAGACATCAACGACGTGCGCGAAAGTCCGGCCCTATCGATCATCGATCGCCTCCGAGCCAAAGGCGCTAACGTCAGCTATCACGATCCATTTGTTGCAGAAGTGCGCTTTGACGACGCGCACACGGAAGGTGGCGGCGCGCCCTTGTCCTCAGTGCCGTTGACTGACGAGGCACTGCAGCAGACCGACTGCGTAGTGATCGTCGCTAACCACACGGCGACCGACTACGAACGCGTCTGCCGGCTCAGCTCTCTGATTGTGGACACGCGAAATGCGCTCAACGGTGACGTCCGGCGAGAAAGCACTGCCCGGATAATCAGACTCTAAAACCGTTTTGAGTTTCGAGTTTCGAGTTTCGAAGTTTGAATCAACCGGAACCTGGAACTCGAAACTCGAAACTTGAAACATGCTCAAAGTAATCAATGTTGTCGGCGCGCGGCCCAACTTCATGAAGGTCGCGCCGATTGTAGCGGCGATGAAGCGGCGTGAACGCGAGTTTGCGCCGCTTGTCGTTCATACAGGCCAACACTACGACGCGGCGATGTCAGATTCGTTCTTTGGTGACCTCGAACTGCCCGAGCCGGATGTTTACCTCAATGTCGGCTCCGCTTCCCACGCCGCGCAAACTGCTGCCGTGATGGAACGGTTTGAGCCGGTGCTGCTAAAAGAGAATCCCGACTGGGTGCTCGTTGTGGGTGATGTAAATTCCACTTTGGCTTGCGCCCTGGTTTGTTCGAAGCTGGGCGTGAAGGTCGCTCACGTTGAAGCAGGCTTGCGCAGCCGCGACCGCGCCATGCCCGAAGAAATTAATCGCGTGCTAACCGATCAGATCTCCGATCTGTTATTTACTCCTTCGGCGGATGCCGATCTGAACCTGCTCGCCGAGGGAATTCCTTCGGAACGAATTCGTCTGGTCGGAAACGTAATGATCGATTCTCTGGT
>JANLZV010000316.1:0-8339 GCA_031366425.1 Pyrinomonadaceae bacterium
TCAATGTGATACTTCCGCGCGTAAATCACGAGCTCGCGAATCTCCGCCGGCGTCAACGAACCACCCGTTGGCCCAATCAGGGGATGGGTGTCGCTGGCAAACGTGTGCTCCATATAGAAGGAGTGCATGTTGAGCTTAAACGCGGCAAAGGTGCGCAACTGGCGCTTGATGTAATCGACCGTGGGAACGGGTCCGCGGCTGATGTCGTCGGAGACCGCACGCCAACGCATCGCCGGCCAATCTGTGATCTTCACTCCCGGCACGTACGCCTCGGCACCTTCGCCGCGGACGAGTTGTTTCAGCGTCTGCATTCCGTAAAACGTGCCAGCTTCAGTTTGTCCGGCAACAATGATTTGGTTTGCGTCGACTGTGACAACGTAACCTTCGTCGTTTAGCTTCGCCGGCAAGGTGACGCCGGCATTTCGCAGCGCCGCGGCAATCCGTGCATGGCCGATCTTTCCAACCAGCATCGAGCGGCCTGAGCCGTTGCCGATGCGGAGGTCGAGCTTCGCAGCCTCGCGGGCATCGGCGATGAAGTCTTCCGCCGCGAATCGATCGTCAAATGAGCGCGGGTCAGCGAGCACGATCCGAACGTCCTTATTGAAACGAAACGTTTCGCTCGTAGCAGCAATTTCTCGCGGCCGGGGAATCACCTGGATCGCCGCCCTCGAAGCCGCCTCCTGAGCGTGTACCACGCCGGGGCACTCACCCGAGACGATTACCAGGGAAAGAAAAAGGAGCAGAGCGGACATGCTTGCGCTTCGTGTTAAAGTAGTCTGCATTCTAAAAATGAAATGGACAGTCAGAAGCCCGGCGGGGCTACGGTTTGCGTTGCGCTAACTGTTGGCTTGAAATATCGGATGAGTATTTAACCGAATTCGAGAACTAACACAATACCGCTAAGTAGGACAGACATTCCTGTCTGTCCCAGAGACACAAAGAGAACCAGACAGACAAGAATGTCTGTCCTACTGTGAAAAGGAAAATCGCTTGTCGTTAATGCTACAGGAGATTGCTGAACAGCCGGCTGCGCTTGCGCGCACCATTGAAGCTGAACGGCAAAAAATTTCGCGACTCGGCAACTTCCTAAGCGCGCGCGAGATCGATTTGATCGTAATCGTCGCCCGCGGTAGTTCTGATAATGCCGCGCTCTTTGGCCGTTACCTGCTCGAGATTACTACCGGAATTCCAGTTTCACTTTCAGCGCCATCGGTCCACACCCTCTACGGCGCGAAACTGAATTTGAAACATGCCCTCGTGATTGGGGTGTCGCAATCAGGCGAAGGCGAAGACATTAATCAGGTACTCGAAAACGCGCGCGCCGGCGGTGCGTACACGGTCGGGATCACAAATGAAGCTTCGTCTTCGATGGTGAACCTGGTAGACGAAACGCTGTTGATGCACGGAGGGCGCGAGCTTTCGGTGGCGGCTACTAAAACCTTCACCGGTCAGATGATGCTTTTTTATTTGCTGGCGAACGAACTCGCGTCGAGCAAGCCGGCATGGAACTACGAAGCCATTCCAGAGTTTGCCGCGAAGGCACTCGAGCAACAGCAGGCCATTCTCGAATTAGTACAGCGTTATGTGTTCATGGAAAATTGCGTGGTCGTCGGTCGCGGGCTCGCCTACGCTAACGCTTATGAATTGGCGTTGAAGCTAATGGAAACTTGCTACGTGGTCGCGGAACGTTTTTCATCCGCCGACTTTTTGCATGGACCACTCGCGATGGTTGACCGGCATTTTCCCGTAATTCTTTTTGGGCCACCGGGGGTGATGTTTCCCGGCGTGAAGAGCTTGATCAGCCGGCTTCAGGAATTGCGAGCAGACACGCTCGTGATCACAAGTGATCTCGAGGCGGCCCGAGATTGTTCGCGCGCGATCCTGATGCCGAGAGAGATCGATGAATTTTGCGCACCGATTCCTTATATAATCCCGGGACAATTGTTTGCGGCGCTGTTGGCGGAGGCGAAGGGACTCGACCCGGACCAGCCGCGTTCGTTATCGAAAGTTACCCGAACCCTTTGAGTCCGTTTTACCGGGACCGCGGGCGCCCTCGCCCGCTTTCCGGGAGTGCCACTGTGTAATAGGTTACAGAGTCAACCAGAGTTGATCGAACGCGCCCACTAATCCGGGCGGGGCGCCCGAGGTGCCAGTAAGACTGTTCGAGGACGACACGATCGTAAATTTACTTGAGCGGACGTAACGATGAACATTACATTGCAGGATTTGTCCAAGGGCCCCGTTTACGCCCAGGTGCGTGAACAGATCGAAACTCAGGTGAGAGATAAAGCGATCTCTTCGGGAGAAGCGCTTCCTTCCCCCGTCGCGCTCGCGCAAAAACTCTCGGTTGACAAAGGCGAGATCCAGCGCGCTTATTTCGAGCTGGAACATTCCGGCCTAATCAAGAGTGAGACTCGCAAAGACTTCCTCGGCCAATCAAAGACGACATATCGCATCGCCTAGACAGGTGGTCACGCAATGGCAGCGTTTGTGACTTAGGGACTGGCTGCGTGATATTCTCATTCGCGCTTTGAAAGTGGCGGTGCGAAAGCGTTAGCGCGAAAGTGGCGGAATTGGCAGACGCGCCAGACTTAGGATCTGGTACCGAAAGGTGTGGGGGTTCGAGTCCCCCCTTTCGCACCATGAGACGGTAAGCAAAAGCACTCAGTAGTAAGCAGCAAAATACTTTTATAGAAAGAGACGCCCGTTGAATGCAGCGGCATTGCAACGGGCGATGTAGTTTAATGAAGACAGAGCTGTTAGACATCTCCACGGTTCGTAAGGAGATCAAAATCGAAATTGAACTCGCGGCAGTACGCGATACGTTTGATCGGGTGAGCGATCGATATGCCAAACAGGCGAAGGTGCCGGGCTTTCGTCCCGGTCACGCGCCGCGTTCCGTAGTCCGTACCAGGTTCAAGAGCGAGATTCGCAGCGAGGTGTTGCAGGAGCTCGTGCCGGAAGCCGTGAATCAAGCGATCACAAAGCATGAGTTGCTGCCGATCGGCGAGCCGGATGTACAGCTCGAAAGTGCTGAGGCGGTTGAAAAGCTTGGCGAGGAAGCGATCTCGATCAAAGTTAACGTCGAAGTGCTGCCGAAGATTGAGCTGGCGACTTATAAAGGCCTGGAAGCGACCCGACGGGTTCGTCCAGTAACCGACGCCAACGTTGACGAGATGCTCGAAGCTCTGCGTGAGACCTCAGCAGCGATGCAGCCCGTGGAAGATCGCAATTCCGCGATTGGTGACACGGTTACTGTCAGCGTCGACGGCACATTTCTTGACGATCCTGAAGCTGAACATATCAAGGCCGAAGACGTAGAAGTCACGCTCGGCGGAAAAGGTGTGCAGCAGGAGTTTACCGACAATCTGGTTGACGTGAAGGCTGACGATGAGAAGACGTTTACCGTCAATTATCCCGAAGACTTCTCATCGGCCGATCTGGCCGGGAAACGCGTGGAATACACGGCGAAAGTGTCTGCGATCCGCATAAAAGAGTTGCCGGAAATGGATGATGAGTGGGCCCGCAGCATGGGGGAAGAGTTTGACTCGCTCGACGCGTTGAAGACTAAAATTCGTGGCGACATGGAAACGCGTTCCGTTCAGGAGTCGGATCACCGTCTGCGCGCTGACTTGATGAAACAACTGCTCGAGGGCCATCCGTTTGAGGTGCCGCCAAGCTTGATCGACCATCAAACCAATCGCCGGCTGGAAAGTGTAGTCCGTGACATGATCGGCCGCGGGGTGGATCCGCGCAGTCAGGAAATGAATTGGGAAGGCGCGCGCGAAGAGTTGAAGGCCCAGGCGGAGGCTGACGTGCGTGGTTCGCTGTTGCTCGAACGCATTGTCGAAGAAGAGAAAATTGGGGTCTCGGATGAAGAAGTTGAAGCCGAGATTCAGGCGATTGCAACCGGCTCTAAGCAGTCGATAGAGCAAGTGCGTAGCGTCTTGACAAAGGAAGGGGGCGAACGTAGCATCGCGAACAGGTTGAGCAATCGCAAAGCGCTTGATCTACTAGTGGAAAATGCCAACGTGGCAGATGAAGAGTGGAGCGAAGAAAAGCAGGAGCCAGAAGTCCAGAGTCAGGATTCAGAATAAGATCGCAGTGATGGTTTTCTTCTGACTCCTTAATTCTGAATTCTGGTTTTTTATTTTAAGAGGTTACTCAGCTTATGGCTTTAGTCCCCATGGTTGTCGAACAAACGTCTCGTGGCGAGCGCGCGTTCGATATTTTTTCCCGACTCCTCAAAGACAACATCATTTTTCTGGGCACGCCTATCGACGATCAGATCGCTAACCTGATCGTGGCCCAACTTCTCTTCCTCGAAGCGGAAGATCCGGAAAAAGATATCAATATCTACATCAACTCACCCGGCGGCTCCATCACCGCAGGGATGGCGATCTACGACACGATGCAGTTCATCCGCCCAGACGTTACTACCATCTGCGTGGGCCAATGCGCGTCAATGGGAGCATTACTCCTGACCGCCGGCGCGAAGGGTAAGCGTTTCGCTCTGCCGAATTCGCGCATCCTGATTCACCAGCCTTCGGGTGGTTCGCAGGGACAGGCGACCGATATTCGCATCCAGGCTGAAGAGATCCTGCGCATGCGCGAGTTGACCTCGCAAATAATTGCCAAGCACACCGGACAATCGTTTGAAACCGTCGAGCGCGACGTTGAGCGCGATAAGATTATGTCGGCTGCTCAAGCCAAGGATTATGGTTTAATAGACGAAGTAATCGCGCACCGCGAGTAGCGCGCCTTTTCCTGTAGGCGTCTCCATGATTGCGAAGATGAAGGCCCGCGGTTTTAGTTGCTCATTTTGCGGGCGTTCCAAAGGCGAAGTAGCTAATATCGTTAGCGGCACACCGCAAAGAGGGCCTGGGGTTCCGCATGGCATGATCGGCAAGAGCGCTTTCATCTGTAACGAATGCATTAAGCAATATCGCGAGATAGTTAGGAGTCCGGAACTTTCCCATAACTCCCCGGTTCTCACTAAGTAGGTTCGATCGAAGCTCGAAGGAGATCCCCTAAGATATGGTTAGACGAACCGACGACACGCTCCGCTGTTCATTCTGCGGCAAATCGCAGAATGAAGTTAAGAAACTCATTGCCGGTCCCACTGTCTACATTTGTAACGAATGTATCGACATCTGCAACGAGATCATTACTGACGATCAACAAGCCGAGTCAGTCGCGACTCGACCACCGCTGCCGAAGCCCGGTGAGATCAAAACCTTCCTCGACGAGTATGTGATCGGGCAGGATGAAACCAAGAAGCGGCTCGCGGTCGCTGTCTATCAACACTACAAACGAATTGAACTCGGGCGCCGGCGTTCCGACGTTGAGATCCAAAAAGCCAACATCCTGCTGATCGGCCCTACCGGCACCGGCAAGACGTTGCTCGCGCAGACGCTGGCGCGGATGCTCAGCGTTCCCTTCACCATTGTCGATGCGACTACCTTGACGGAAGCAGGTTACGTCGGTGAAGACGTTGAAAACATCATTTTGAAATTGCTGCAAGCCGCGAATGGCGACGTTGAGCGAGCCCAGCAAGGGATTATTTACATCGACGAAATCGATAAGATTTGTCGCAAGGACGAAAACCCTTCGATCACTCGCGACGTTTCCGGCGAAGGCGTGCAACAGGCGCTGTTGAAGATCCTTGAAGGCACGATTGCCAACGTGCCGCCACAGGGCGGACGCAAGCATCCGCACCAGGAGTTTTTTCCGATCGACACCGCCAATATTTTGTTCCTTTGCGGCGGCGCGTTTGTCGGCCTCGAAAAAGTTATCGGCCGGCGTTTGCGCAACAAGTCGCTCGGGTTCCAGGCGGAAGTTAAGAGTGGCGCGCATCGTCACGCCGAGGCACTGGCCCAGGTGCAGCCGGAAGATCTGATTCGGTTTGGCTTGATTCCTGAGTTTGTCGGACGCCTGCCGGTTTGCGGCGTACTTCACGAACTGGACGAGGCCGCGCTAATCAAAATTCTGACCGAACCGAAAAACGCACTCGTGCGCCAGTATCAGAAGAAGTTTGAGTTTGATAACGTGAAGCTGAAGTTCACTGAAGACTCGCTAAAAGCGATCGCCCGCCAGGCGGTCGAGCGAAAAGTTGGCGCTCGCGGACTTATGATGATCCTGGAAGAGTTGCTGCTGGACGCGATGTATACGCTCCCCTCGCAGAAACGCGTGAAGGAGTTTGTAATTACCAGCGAGATGGTCGAACGGCGACGCGCGATTCCGGGTGAAGGACTGTCCGGAGTTGATGGAGCCGCGGCATAGCCCGGGAGATTGGTTAACATCTGCTAGTCCTGCTGCTCGCCATAAAAAGGTTGCGCATCCTTGAAGTAGCGCGCACCTGGGAAATGGCTTACAATTAGACATGTTATTAAGGGCGAGACGTCAATCCTAACGGCTCGCCCTTCGTGCACAACCCGGAATAAAATCAGTCAGTAATTATATGGAAGAATACTCAGATCGCACTCCAGCCGACGTTGCGTGGTACCCGATGGTTCCGATCCGCGACGTTGTGATTTTCCCGTTTACAAAAGTTGCTTTCAAAATTGGCCGGCAGGGTTCAGTACGCGCCCTTGAGCAAGCTCTGGCTGCGGACAAGACCATCTTTTTGGCGACTCAACACGACGCCACAGTGGATGAACCTACGCCTGATCAGATTTACGGAGTAGGGACGCTCGGACGCATTCTGCAATCGCAAAAACAGGACAATGGCCAGATCAAAGTGGTAGTTGAAGGTCGCGAACGCGCTACGACAGTGCGGGTCGAAAACACTGACGGCGCGTTCACGGCTCTGGTCAAACGCGCGCCCGTAGTTAACGAAGAAGGTGCCCGCCTTGATGCGTTAGTACAAAAAATCGGCCAGCTTATCGAACAACATCTGCGCCTCGCCCCTGAGACACAAACCGATGCATTGCAGACGGCGATGAGGAACCAGAACCCTTCGCATCTTGCCGACGCGCTGGCTTCGCAGTTGCGCATCACGGTCGAAGACAAGCAGGGGATCCTTGAACTGTTTTCTTCCCAGGCCCGGCTGCAACGATTGATCGAACTTCTGGAATTGGAGATCGAAAAGCGTCAGCTTGATCGCTCGATCCAAACGCGGGTCAAGCGTCAGATGGAGAAAGCGCAAAAAGAGTACTACCTCAACGAGCAGATCAAGGCGATCCATAAAGAGCTGGGCCGAAAAGACGAGAAGGCCGAACTTGAGGAACTAAAAAAGAAGATCGAAGAAGTCGGTATGACTGAAGAGGCTAAACAGAAAGCCCTTCAGGAGTTGCATCGTCTCGAAGCGATGCCGCCGATGTCCGCCGAAGGCACCGTGTCGCGCACCTACATTGATTGGCTGGTCAGTGTGCCCTGGAAGCAAAAGAGCAAAGAGATTAAAGATTTGAGTAAGGCGGAAGAGGTGCTTGACGAAGACCATTTTGGTCTCGAGAAAATCAAGGAACGCATTCTGGAGTATCTCGCCGTCCGGCAGTTGGTCAAAAATCCGCGCGGTTCAATCCTCTGCTTCGTTGGTCCTCCGGGAGTTGGCAAAACGAGTTTAGGAAAATCGATTGCTCGCGCGACGGGACGCAAGTTCGTCCGTCTTTCGCTCGGCGGCGTTCGTGATGAAGCGGAAATTCGCGGTCATCGAAGGACCTACATCGGTGCGCTGCCCGGCCAGATCATCCAGATGATGAAAAAAGCGGGTACGGTTAATCCCGTGCTCTTGCTGGATGAAGTAGACAAGCTGGGCGCGGATTTTCGCGGCGACCCGAGTTCAGCCCTGCTTGAAGTGCTGGATCCGGAACAGAACCACACGTTCCAGGACCATTATCTTGACGTCGAGTATGACCTCTCGAAAGTCTTTTTTATCGCGACCTCAAACGTTCTGCATACAATTCCGCCGGCGTTGCAGGATCGTCTTGAGATTCTGCGTCTTTCGGGTTACACCGAAACCGAGAAACTCGAAATCGCCAAGCGTCATCTGGTGCCCAAGCAGGCTGAAGGCAATGGATTGAAGGCCGAACAGCTCGACTTCACTGATGAAGGGCTGATCGAAGTTATCCGCCACTACACGCGCGAAGCCGGCGTTCGCAACCTCGAACGCGAGATCGGATCATGTTGCCGCAAGCTCGCGCGGCGCTTCGTTTCTGAAACGATGGCCGAAGGATTTAAAGGTACTATCGATGCGGCCCGCGTCCGCGAGATGCTGGGTCCAATCAAGTTTCGCCAGCAGGTGGTCGCAGCGGAAAGTGAAATTGGTCTCGCGACGGGACTGGCCTGGACCGGAATCGGCGGCGAAGTTTTGCAGATTGAAGCCACGTTGACTAAAGGCC
>JANLZV010000321.1:0-2264 GCA_031366425.1 Pyrinomonadaceae bacterium
GCGAATTGCCCAGGGTCGGTTATGACGCCGGCGTGGTTGCAGCCTTCGTTTGGAAGTCTCGCAGCGGTAAGTCGGACGTGGTTGTTACGCCACCGGTTGTTTCACCGCCATTGCGTGATCAGTCGCTTACGTACTGGTTGACGGTTCAGAAAATGACGAACTCGGCGAACCTTGCTGAGAGCAAGCCGATCGGCCAGCCTTTCGACTCGTCGGGTCAGGAGATCTTTGGCACCGGCTGGAGGTTTCGCTTCAACTTTCAGCCTGCGCAACCGGGCGCGTTTTATCTGATTAACGAGGGTCCAGGGCCTGACGGCAAAACTGAATACAATGCGCTTTTCCCGAACTCCGCCGACAATTTCGGAGTTGCGGGACTGGCCGCGAATCAAAAACTCGAAGCGGGCTGGTATCGGTTTGTCGACAAGACCGGAGTTGAGAAATTGTGGCTGATCTGGACTTCGGCATCCGCCGCTGATCTTGACGCGATATTTCGCGATGCGGCCAACCACGCCGGCGTCATAACCGACCCTGGGCAATTCGCTACCTTGCAGAAATACTTGCATTACTATGAATCGCAGCGGCCCACAGTGGATCCAAACAAGGCGCAGGAGCGAACGGTGGTGAAGGGAAAGGGCGACGTAGTTGTTGACCTCGTGGAGCTGACACACAAGGCATATTGAGTAGCGATCGTTGGAGGCATGAACAAGAAATGAGAGTTCGATTTACTTTTTCACTGCTGGTGATGCTCCTTTTCTCAGTAGGAGTTGCGCGGCCGCTGCTGGCGCAGGAGCAAGAGGGTTCCAAAGGCATCAAGGCTGAAATATTCATTCGCAATCGCCCCGCGGATCCGGCGCCGCGACGGCCGGCGAAAAAACCAACCTACAGATCTTCGCAGGCAGTTAGCTTCGCGGCGCCGCCACCAGGAAAAGTTTTTGCGCAGGTTGGCGTGACGATCTGGCGCTTCCGTCCCGCGACGTCAGCCGACAAGACCAAGGAACTTGTCGAAGAGGAAGATGCGCAACCCAGTCAGTGGAGTTTGGAAAGAATTGCTGAAGGGACATTGCTCGCGCCAGGCCAAAAGGTGAGACTGGGGATCGAATCGCTCACGCGCGATGGTTATCTTTATGTAGTCGATCGCGAACAGTATGCAGATGGCTCATACGGCGAAGCGCGCCTGGTCTTCCCCACCAAGCGCACAGCCGAGGGAGGCAACATCGTCAAGGCCGGCAAGATTGTTTACATTCCCGCGGCCCCACGTTACTTCCGCATCAAGCCGAGCCAGACTTCGAAAGGCCACGTTGCCGAGGTGTTGACGATTCTGGTTTCAGCCAAGCCGCTCGTCGACGCGGCGCAACTCTCGATGACACCCATAGTTATCGCGCCCGCGCAGTTGGAAACTTGGGAGAAACAGTGGGGTGCTGCACCGACGAAGTTTGAGATGGAAGGTGGCGTCGGCCAACCGATGACCGTGAAAGAGCAGGCAGCGGGACTGGACAAGGTGGAGTTGACCCAAAATGAACCGGTGCCGCAAACGATTTATCGTGTCGCTCTCAAACCAGAAGATTGTTTGCTGTTAACGGTGCCGCTTCGTTTTACTCAACCCAAACCATGAGCTCTGAAAGAAGAACTATTACTCAGCGAGTACCTGGGAAATGGCTTCCAGGATTTCACGGTGTGAGAATGGCTTGGCGAGTACTATTTGGGCACCGAAGGCCCTGGCTATACTTCGCACTCACCTCGAGGGCAGCCTCTTCGGCATCAAGCGTGAGCAGTTTGAGCTTCCCGGCAACTTCGGCCACCTCATTCGCAAACGCGCTCAGCGCTTTCTTTTTCCCAGCGCAATGCGCCCATCAAGACTTTGAAGCTGGTGCCATCAATGCGGACTGAGAAACTTTCAACCTCGCAGAGAGCGAAATTCAGCGCTGATTCGATACCGCGTGGGCCATTATCCGACTTCCTGACGAAACAAACATTAGTCCCAAAGGCTCATCCGTAACGAAGTGTTCGTCCAAATTCTGCAAGCGGATCTGGCGTGCGGTTTCGCCCGAGTTGATATTCACTCCCGCCAGACCATTTCCATCGCGGCCTTTCAGCTCGGTGTAAAAATACATCCACTGTCCGCGGAGCGCCGCCAGCCGATCTCGATGCCAAAGAAATCGCGAGAGCCTCTCCAGCTGATGAGCAGGGTCGATGCGATCGAGTAAGCGTTCATCAACTTCTGTGGTGCGACGCCGGACGAATTCACCAGGCGAGGGAATTGACGGTCC
>JANLZV010000509.1:0-7055 GCA_031366425.1 Pyrinomonadaceae bacterium
TCGCGGCGAGTGGCGGTTGGCAACACGACACGCTCACCGAAGACACGGATCTAAGTTTTCGCGCGCAGCTAATGGGCTGGAAGTTTGTCTATTTGCTGGACGAAGATGCGCCCGCGGAAATTCCAGTTGAGATCAACGCCTTCAAGGCACAGCAGCGGCGTTGGGCCAAGGGTGTGATGCAGGTTGGACTCAAACTTTACCCGCGCATTTGGCGCTCGCGCTTGCCGATGCGCGTCAGGCTGGAAATGTTTTTCCGGCTTACCGGGAACATCAGTTATCCGCTCATGATCGTCGCCAGCTTTCTGCAGTTTCCGCTTTTGCTGGTCCGTTATAATCAGCCTTTCTACCATCTGATGGTGCTTGATCTGCCGCTCCTGTTCTTTTCGTCAATCTCAGTGTTTCTTTTTTACGGTACGGCGATCTGGTATCTCGATCGGAGTCGGGCTCCGCGCTTGTTGCACCTGCCGCTAGTGATGGCCCTCGGACTGGGGTTGGCATTTTCAAACGCGCGCGCGGTGCTGGAAGCGTTGATCGGGATCAAGAGCGACTTCGTGCGCACGCCGAAGTACAGCGTGGAAAAAACTGAAGACGAAACCTGGAAGAAGAAAAAGTACAAACGCAAACGCGGGCTGTTGCCACTCCTCGAGTTGAGCTTCTCGGTTTACTTCCTGCTGGCGATTCTTTACGCGTTGCGGCTGCGGATGTGGGGCACAGTGCCTTTCCTGTTTCTATTCTTTTTCGGGTTTGGTTACATGGGCGTGATGAGCTTTTTCCAATCGCTCAGCGGCCGCCGCTGGTTCTCCTCAACACGCGCCGCGCCACCTGCTTCCGCCGGACAATAAATTCAATCTCGAAGGTTCCTTTGCTCGCCAGTGCAACGAATATCCGGGGCACTAGCCCGACCGTCAGAGAGGGCTCCCTCGGCGCATTTGTGAGCCCTCCCTCACGGGCGGGCTAGCGCCCCGAATTTTCCCCAACAGATTTATCACTCAAAATCTTGATCTGATTCACTTTCTTCAATTAGTATGCCCGCGCATTTAGCTTTCATTTGCGCTGGGCTTCCATCCCTTCGCAATTTCTTGCCGAAGCGCATTCTCAAAGAAGCGCTTTACCAAACTTTCAACTACGATCATCTTCATGAGGAGAAACATGAAAACCACGACTGTCCCCCGCAACGCCGTGACTGTTGCTCGCGTATTTATTTCATCACTGACCCGAGCCACGATGTTCGCAGTTTTGATCTTTAGTATTGCGGGCTCGGCCCTGGCTCAGTCTCAAGCTTCAACCGGAAATATCGAAGGCCGCGTACTTGACCCGAAGGACGCTGCAATTCCGGGTGCGACGATTACTGCCACCAATCAAGGCACCGGACTTGAAAGGACTGCGACCTCCGATGATGCAGGCGCGTTTCGCATCATTCTGCTGCCGCCCGGCGCTTACACGGTGCGGGTCAGCGCGACTGGTTTCTCCGCGAGCGAGGCGAAAGACGTGGTGGTTACGGTGGGCAGCCGAACACCTTTGGATGTTGGGCTCACAGTTGGCGGCGCTACCGGAACAGTCACTATCAATGAAGAGGCCCCGGTAGTTGAGACCTCGCGCACGTCAGTTGCGACCACTATTAACCAGCGCTCCATCGACAACCTGCCGATCAATGGCCGCAACTTTCAGGATTTCGCGACGCTCTCCCCCGGAGTGGTCCGCGACCCACGCGGCGGCGATCTCTCGGTCGGCGGCCAGCGGGGCACGTATAATAGCTTGCAGGTAGATGGCGTCGATAATAACAACACCTTCTTCGGTCAAGCCCTCGGTCGCGGCGGCGTCCGTCCGCCCTATCAATTCTCGGAAGAGTCTGTAGAAGAGTTTCAGGTGAATCAGAACGGTTTCTCGGCGGAGTTTGGACGCGCGGCCGGCGGGATTATTAACGTCGTTACCAAGTCAGGCACGAACGATTTTCACGGCGGCGCGTTTGAATTCTTAAGAGACGAATCGCTGAACGCTAACGATCCACTAGTCAAAGCCAACCAGTTTCGCGCCGGCCTACCAAACAAGCGGACCGCCTTGCGCATTAATCAGTTTGGCGGCCGGGTTGGTGGTCCAATCGTGCGAAATCGCGCCTTCTTCTTTTTCACTTACGACGGTCAGCGCGCAGACGTGCCGCAGATACTTACCGTGAATCTCGCCACCGTTTCGCCCGCAGTCCGCGCGGCGCTGCAGCCGAAGATTAGTACCTACCAAGTCGGCCGCACCCAGGACGTATTTTTGGGCAAGACGGACATCATGCTCAACGACAGCAATCGTCTTAGTCTTCGTTACAACCACCAGGGCTTTACCGGAACTAACAACGAGAATAATGGTCCATTCAGTGCGGAAGAGCATTCGGGAAACAGTCTCGTCAAGAGCGATACCTTTTCCGGGAATCTGACTTCGACCATCGGCCACAATCTGGTCAACGAACTTCGTTTCCAATTTGCGCGCGACAAAGAGCCCGGCCAGGCAAACAGCGCTGAACCGGAAGCAGTGATCACGATCGTTACGGGAACGAATCTCAGCATCGGACGAAATAATTTCAGCCCGCGCGAAACGACCATCAATCGCAAGCAGTTCATCGACAACATTTCTTACATGAGTGGGCGCAGCGATTGGAAGTTTGGACTCGATTTCAATTTCGATCACGTGTTCAACTTCTTCCCCGGTCTATTTAATGGTTCTTACACTTTCCCGTCCGCGGCTACGTTTCCTGCCTCGCCGAGCGCCTATTCGCAAAACTTCCCGGGCGCGGGCACCAGCGGAGGAACGACCCAGCCAAACATTTCCGAGTACGCTTTTTATGGTCAAAACGATTTCCGCGCCACTTCAAAGCTGATCCTAAATCTTGGTCTTCGTTACGATTATCAGGGGCTCGCGTGCCCGCCAACCAGGAATCCCGATCCATTGTTGGCTGCGAACGGCGTGAACACAGGCATCTGCCCGAAGGACAAAAACAACATCGCGCCACGCACCGGCTTTAGTTATTCGCCGGACGATAAGACTGCGATCCGTGGCGGGTTTGGTCTCTACTACGGACGCACTCCAGCGATCGTGCTCGGAACGGCCCACTCGCAAAACGGCATTAACGTAACGGGCATTACGCTTAACGCCGCGGGAATCACGGCGGCCGGCTTAACCTATCCAAACATTCTGACCGCGCCTCCCGCAGGCGCGTCGTCAAACCCAAATTTGTTTGTCTTCGCCCCGGATTACGAGTCGCCTTACGTGGAACAGGGACGACTTGGCGTCGAGCGCGAGATCTCAAGGAACCTGAGCTTCTCGGCGACTTACCTTTACTACCACGGTCTACATCTGACGCGGACCCGCGACATTAATCTGTTTGCCCCTGTCCCGACCACGGCTGTCGGCGGCGGACAGACGTACACCTTTCAGCGTTTCCCGTCGGCGCGTCCGATCTCGCGCACGGTCGGGCAGTCGTATAACCGCATCAGTCTATTTGAGAGCGCGGCCAAATCGCTCTACCACGGGCTAGCGCTGCAGGCGACGCAAAGGCTGACGCGCGGCTTCCAGTTCATTGCTGCCTACACTTATTCGAAAGCGAAAGATGATCGGCCCGACCAGACCATCGTCGTGTTTGGAGCAGACGACGCAAAGATAGTGCAAAACCAAATCGATCCGAGTCTGGATTATGGAAGGTCTGATACGGACCTGCGGCATCGATTTGTGTTCAGCCCGGTTTACGAGTGGGGCAAGATCGGTTGGACCAACAATGCCGTCGCGCGCGCACTATTTAGTGACTACGGATTATCAGGAATCGCCCAGTTTCAATCAGGCACTCCGTATTCGGCGCTCGTCACCAATGATCCAAACAACGACGGAAATCGTGCCAACGATCGTTTGCCGGGAACAACCAGAAACCAATACACGACGCCTTCGATCTACCAGTTTGATATGCGTCTGACGCGTTCGATTCGGTTTGCGGAACACATGCGCGTGCGGTTGATCCTCGAAGCCTTCAACGTCTTCAATCGGCCCAATGTGGCCACGGTGAATGCCACGGCGTTCGCCTTTTCAACCGCTGGTGGTGGCACGCTGACTCCGCCGCCGGCATTAACCGCCTTCGGCACGCCGCGCAGTTTTTCGTCACCGGCGTCGGGCACTACGACCTTTGCAACTCCGCGGCAAGTGCAGCTCGGAATTAAGTTCGACTTTTGATGCTCGAGGGGTTGAGCTAATGCGTTTCAGGCGGGCATTGTTGAAACAATACCCGCCTGAACGTGTCTCGGAAGACGTTAATGAGTTAGTTTGTCCCGGGACCCTTAACCGTCCCGCGGGCGCGATTAAACTGTGAGGTCGAATTCCAGGCCGGCATGGCTTCGGCGTTTGCGATCCGCAGGCCGATAATAAATCCTACCTGGGCCAACGTGCGCGGCCCGGTCCAATCCCAATCCGGCTTAACGGTATCGTTGGGAGAGTGGTAGTCAGTCTCCAACCACTTTTTCATGCGTGGCACCCAGGTCGAGTCGTCACCTGCCGGGCCGCCCATCAACATCAGGGCCGGCACGCCGCGTTTCACAAACGCATAATGATCTGAGCGGACGAACGCGTTTTCTTCCGGCACTGGATCGGGCGTTACGATATTTCCCGTGGCTGCGGTTACCTCTGCGAAGGTCGTGCCCATATCGGAATGCTCCGCACCGAACCCGACGATTCGTTTTACTGGCCCATAGACTTCCGTGCCGATGCCGTCAAAATTGATGTCGCCGGCAATTTTTGCCAAAGGCCAGGTCGGGTTTCGCACCCAGTGTTCGGCACCATAAAGGCCATACTCTTCGCCAGTGACTGCCAGGAAAATGATCGAACGGCGGGGACGCTGAGACGGTTTGGGAAATGCTTTGACCACTGCTTCGGCGATGCCGCTGATCGTCGCAGTGCCCAGGGCATTGTCAGCAGCGCCCGGGAAGATCGTGCCGTTGCCGTCGATCCCGTAAGCATCGTAATGCGCCGAGTAGACAACGGCCTCTTCCTTCAACTTCGCGTCTGACCCTTCGAAAATTCCGACTACGTTACTGCTGGTCGTTTCCTCGCGTTTGAGTCGCAAGGCAAGCGCCGCCGTTTTCCCAAGGCTGCGCGAGACGGACTCACCGGTTCCAGCTTTCTCCAGGATTTGGGCAAACGTGTTGGGTGTGCCCGCGAAGATTTTTTCCATCGCGCCATTCCCCACCAGCAGTACGGGCGGAATCGGAAACGGCGGCCCGGGGGAGGACGCGAGTGTTACTCGTCGTCGCGAAAGATAGTTTGCGATCATTGAAAACGGTTGCGCGGTGGTGCCGGGATTGAAAATGATTATGGCAAGCGCACCGCGTCCGAAAATGTTGAGCGCCGTCGCTTGCGGGTTTGCCGCGCGCCTCCAGGAGGCCCCGTCCACGACTTTGGGCTGCCCGTTAAGGATGACTACGACCTTGCCCTTGAGATCCAGACCAGCGAGATCGTCGCGCTGAAGTTCTTTTGAGACCACGCCGTAGCCCGCAAACACAATTTCGCCGCTCGCATCCATTTTGTCCGAAGTGTAAGGCGGCACGAGCACGTAATCTTCGCCATGCTTCAGGGCAGTGTCGCCGACCTTGACTGTCGATTCACCCAACACCATCGCCGACTTAAATTTGACTGCCTGCAAATAAGTGCCATTGTCTCCGCCGGGCTTGAGACCCAGCTTGGCGAAGTGAGCGGCGAGGTAGTCTGCCGCACGGTCCGCACCAGGTTGTCCAGTGCCGCGACCTTCAAACTCTTTCGAACTCAGTTTGACTGTCATGTCACGAATAGTCTCAAGTTTTATTTTGGCCGCAGCTTTTTTTTCGGCAGCGGTCAGAGTCGGAGTAGATTTCTTGACCGCCGCTGTGGCGGGGCCCGACGCGGTTTGAGTTGCGCCCTGTTGCCATCCGAACGCCGGGGTTAACGACGAGACGAGCAGCGCGACCGCCAGCAAAGCAGAGAAGAATCCGCGGCGTTGGAACTTGGTACGAGAAAGTGGATGCATTAAGTGAATCTCCTGACAAACGTGGTGTGAACTGACTAGATAATACGCGAACGGCCGTGAAAGGTTTTGATTAGAGACACGTAACCTGAGGATTACAGATTCGGAGTGGTGGTCGATCTATTTCATGAACTCCATCGTCTTGCCGTTATCAGCCTGTAAACAGACGGCCGGCTGCACTTTCAGACTAACGATCCCGATGCTCGTAATCATTTTTTTCATCGGCAATACCGATCGCCGCAATCGTGCGCCGGCTTTCCAAGTAACAGAAATGCCGGAACGGCCAATACGTTCTAATGACCCTAGACGAACGGCGCCAACGAAATGCGAAGATCGCACTCAAGTTCGGCGAGTATGGCGACATCTACGAAGTGGATGGTGAAATGTACGACGAAGATGGTTCGCGGTTTGACACAAAAGTAAGTCGTTCAGATTTCACTTCGAGGCTCCGTTTTTGCGACGGCTTACCTCCCGGGTGAATTCGTCGCTTACTTTTCGTTGCTCTTGAGTTGAAACGTCGCTTACTTCGCCCTTTCCATCCTTAATTGAAAAGACGAATCTGACCTCTGACCAGTAGTTTGAGTCTGGGAAATTAGGAGCGGAAGGCTTAATCCGCCAGTCCTTAAGAGCGCTGGTAACCGCTTCTGACAATGATTCATCCGGTGATATTAATGTCGTAGCCTCAACCAGTTTACCCTCATTGTCGAACCAGACAAACATCGTTACCTGGCCGTGAGTGCCTGATTCCAGCGCGGCTTTCGGATATTCGGGTTTGGGTGAATTCGTTAGACGCTTTCGGAGGAAGTATTCTGAATAACCAAAAACACTTTGTTCCGGGTAGCTTCGTATTTGCCCATGATCCGGTGCCTTGGCGGCGGCCTTCGTCGGATGAAAGTCCGCAAACACGCAAGCGCCCATTGCCAACCAACCAAGGAGTTGCCATCTACGCTTCATTCGAAAAACCTCCTACTTCATAAAACTGCAGCCGTTGTGTTCTCGGATCCTAAAGGCGCTGCTAGTGCCCTACGATACT
>JANLZV010000359.1:0-3263 GCA_031366425.1 Pyrinomonadaceae bacterium
CCGATCCAACGAAAGTCGGAACCGGTGCCCATCACGCCGCCGACCAATTGCACGTTGTTGAGTTGAAAGTCGCCGGCGCTAAGAAGTGCGGCCACGGCCCGGCCGTTGAGGTCGTAACTTTTGCCCTGGCCGGAACCCTTGGCCGTAACACTCAAACCCTGTAGACGAAGGCCGTCGGCAGCGAGCGCATCTGACTTGATGCTCCCCTCAACTTTGTACTTATCGCCTTCGCCATTAACGACTCCGGCAAAATTTCCTGAGCCTCGCAAAGTGGTGCCGGTTTGGAGCAAGTCGGAAAGCTGCGTGAGATCGACCGACGAAGTGATGCTCATTTGATAATGGAGCGCCCGCCAGTCGTCCATCACTCCCGACAGCTGCGCTTCCGCCACCGCCGACTTCAATGTAAGCGATTGGATCTCGGCGCGCGTCTGATTTATCCGGCCCTTCGCCTCGATCGAAATGTCATTGACCGGCCGGCCATCATAGATAAAGGTGGAATTGGAAAGCGCGAGGCTAACCGTATTCATCCAGCTGGCAGCGGGGGCGGAGGGATCGTCGGGTTGTACGATGGCGTTAAGGTTGCGGGCTTCGCCGGAAATTTCGTGACGCGCGTCGCCGTAGTGGATGATTCCGTTTTTGATTTCAACGTGCGCGGTTGAATAAGCAAACAGAATGTTCTTGTTCGGTTCGGCGTCAGGCAGCCGGAGGTTGTCGAAATTGGAGCGCCCCTGCTCGTCAAACGTCACCCAGGCCTCGAGCCCTTCAATCTTGAGATCGCGCAGATTGATGTTTCGCTGGAGGTTGAAAGCATAAAGATCCTCAACCCGGACGGTCGCTGACAGTCGATCAATCTTGCCAAGCTTGGCACCCGTTTTCGCGTCGTAGAGTTCAAGCCCGGACATCTCCACGATTTCCGGAGGGAAGCCCGCATGAAACTCTTTGATCTCCGCGCGAATGCCATACTTCGCAAACGTGTCCTTGATCTGAACAACTACGTAGCGGTCGGTATAGCCTAATCGATAGGCTAGAAAGATCAGGAGCACGAGCGCCACGACTCCGACCGCAGCGAAGACCGTCGCAATCACAAGATTTCGTTGGTTAAGGAACCGGCGGCGCCGGCCCTGTGGGGTTACGGGATGACGGCTCTGGGCGTCGCGTTCCGCAATCGCTTCGGCGACCGGAGGAAGCGGATCATCGGTCTTCGACTCGAGCGCTCGCGCAATCTCCGGATCGCGCGCCGCGTCTCCAGCCGAAGCCGAATCCTTTTCTACACCGTTGTCGCGATCGTCTACGCCCATAACACCCGCGCTGATTTGGTACGACAGGCACTCGGCCTGTTCCGGTCTCAAGAAAAGGCAACGCGCCCGTCTTAAGTCTCAAAAGCAACAGACTGAATTGTCTGTCTACTTCACGTCAAGATGGGAGAGGGAAAACGTCTAAAAAGAGCGACTTAATTTCAACGCTCTTTTCGTTCCGGCAACGGCTCTGGTCGTTCCGCCGTTGAATCTTTGAGATGCGCCGGCTGGCCCAGGGGCACGTTGCCAACTACCTCAAGCGCAAAACCTTCGAGGGCTGCGACTTTGGGGGGATGATTCGTCAACAATTGTATCCGACGCAGGCCCAGGTCATGAAGGATTTGCGCTCCCACACCGTAGTCGCGCACCAAACCATAACCCGTTTCCAGGCTCGCCTCGCGCTTGCTGACATTCTGTTCCTGCATCAACGCGTAAGTTCGCAATTGATTCACGAGGTCAAGACTGTGTTCACGCTGGCGCAGGTAGAGCACCACTCCCTGGCCGGCGGCGGCGATTTTTTCGAGTGCTGTATGGAGTTGGAAACCAGTGTCGTCAATCAGCGATCCAAACATGTCGCAGGTGACATTCTCGGTGTGCACACGCACCAGCACCGGGTCTTCGGTGGCGACATTTCCCATCACCATCGCCAGATGCACATCGCCATTGATGATGTTTTCGTAAGCGACTGCTCGAAAGCGGCCGTAGACCGTGGGCAGGTCGGTCTCCACAGCTCGCTTGATCAGTGTCTCTTTGCTGATCCGGTATCTCACGAGGTCAGCGACCGTGATCATTTTTAGATTGTGAATCCGGGCAAACTCCTGCAACTCGGGTAGACGGGCCATCGTGCCGTCTTCATTCATGATCTCGCAGATGACTCCGGATGGATTCAGTCCGGCGATGCGGGCGATGTCCACACTCGCCTCCGTTTGACCGGGGCGCACGAGCACGCCGCCATTCTTCGCGCGGAGCGGAAAGATGTGGCCGGGCCGAGCGATGTCCTGGGGACGCGTTTGAGGATCAACTGCAGCCAGAATCGTAGTGGCGCGATCGGCCGCCGAGATTCCCGTAGTCACGCCCTTTCGAGCGTCGATCGAGACGGTAAACGCGGTGCCTAGAAACGACGTGTTGTCGGCGACCTGGGTGGTCAGATGCAACTCATCACAACGCTCCTCAGTAAGCGGCAGACAGATCAATCCGCGGGCGTGACGAGCCATGAAGTTAATAATTTCAGGAGTCGTCTTTTCCGCTGCGCAAACGAGATCGCCCTCGTTTTCACGGTCCTCATCGTCAATGATGATGATCATGCGCCCTTCACGGATTTGGGCGACGGCGTCTTCGATGGCGGCAAAACTCATTGGTCTTTAATCAGCGATACGGGAGCTGTGGAAATCAACTGAATGTTAACCGAAAACCCGCGATTTTCCGAACAAGGAGGCGGCGGCGATGCGGGAGACGTGGCCACGAGTTTCAGCAATCAGGAGCGCTTTCGCCCGCGTCTGCCAGGACCAGGTTTCACCGGCGGTGTATTGGTTTCGATCAGCAGCTTCTTCCGGATTCGCTCTCCCTCTTCGTTGGACAGTTCCGTGGCGATTTGCATAGCCTGCGGTTTAATTCGTTCCAACGTGGCGCTCATCGCCTCGGCAAACATTTTCGGCAACACCTCGATGCTCTTGCGGCCAGTCGGAGATTTGTAAAAAGCCACTACATCTCTGAGTTCACTTTCAGTGAAGTACTTGTCGTACAACTCGTAAGAAACATCTTCGATCACCTGCGGGAAATCTATCCGGAGCGAGAAAAGTTCTCTAACTCTCTTGCTCATCCGGGCCGACTCTTCTCTCATTTCCTTTCTAAATTCGGCCCTCTGCGCCTCGCTGAGCGCTTGCATCTCTTTGGAGTTAGCGAGACCTTGCCACACGAGCTCAGGCATCTCATTTTCCTGCTGGTCCAACATCGAATTGTAGACCGCAA
>JANLZV010000383.1:0-4065 GCA_031366425.1 Pyrinomonadaceae bacterium
CAACACTTCATCCCACATGTTTCGACGGCTTGAATTGGAACTGAGCCTGGATTCCCAGTAAAAACCAACGTTTTAAAAAAGGAACGCAAGCAATCACAAGATTGCTGCAACGGAAATCCAACGAAGGCATTAGCAAATTCAAAAAGGCACTACCCGATATGGAACTGATCGCTATGCGATATCCAACGGTGACCGCGTTTCGGGTAGGCACGAAAAAAGCCAGGGACGAATCCCTGGCTTTTCAATCTAAGTTGAGGCGAACTTAGGCGGCCTTGGGCAGCGCTTTGTTTTCACGCAGCAGCTCGAGGGCTTTCTTTAGTTGAATATCTTCCACCGGTGGCTTAGCCGGCGCCGGTTCTGTGACGACTTCGGGTTTGTCGTTTGCCTGTCCAGCCTTGGCGGCGGCGTCGTTATCGTTGCCATTGAGTTCATCGGGGTCAATCGCTTCGGCGAGTTCAGGCCGCTTTACCTCAACTGATGGCGCCACACCTGAATGCGCCCGGTCTTCGCCGAGAAAAGGCTTGCCACTGGCCGAAGCCCACTTCACCGTCGTCAACAGCAAGCCATCACCGCCGCGCAGAGTGTAAAGCTGCTGCTCAGCGCCGGCGCCGAAACTCTTTTCACCGACCACTTGTCCGCGGTTTCGCTCGAGCAATGCAGATGCGACCACTTCAGCTGCGCCGGCCGTGCCGCCGTCGATTAAAGCGACTACCGGACCAGCGAAAATTGACGCCTTCGGATCGGCCGTAAACGATTTCAAAACTTTGCCTTCGCGCCCGGAAGTCTCCGCGATCAGTCCATCTTTAATGAAGAGGTTTGCAACAGTGACGGCTTCGTTGAGTGAACCACCCGCAGTGCCACGCAGATCCAACACAATCTTTTGCGCACCCTGCTTAACCAGCTCCTGCAGTCGGGCCCGCACGTCTGCGCCTTCGCCTTCGAGAAAACTATTGACTCGCAGAATGCCTATCCGGCCGGCATCCATTCGCGCTTCTGCCGCAGCCGCTCGGAAAGCCCCGCGTTTCACCGCGAGGGTTAACGGACGCGCATTCGCGCGAAGAATCCGCAACTTCACTTCTGAACCCGACGCGCCATTGAGTAACTGTTTCGCATCGTAAAGTGAAATGTCGCGAGTCGCTTTGCCATCGATATATTCGATGATGTCACCAGCACGAACCCCCGCTGTGTCCGCCGGCGAACCCTTGATCGGCGCAATCACGTAAAGATACGAAGCTACCTGGGAAAGTTCCGCGCCGATTCCTGCCTGTCCGCTCTTCGCGCTCGAGTTAAACTCGCGCACCTGGTCGGGGGTCAAATAAGTTGAATATGGATCGAGGCCGTAGGCCAGGCCGCGCAACGCGCCGGCCCGAACTTTTTCCATGTTTGGTTCATCTACATAATCGTTTTGAATGTGTTGGAGTACGCTCTCAAAAATTCGCAACTGCGCGTTTGGATCATTCGCAGGCTGCTGTGCGCGAGTAGCAATCCAGCCCCCGACGACCGTATAAACTGCCAGCGTGGCTGACATTAGGATTAGGGCAAACTTGGTGCGAAATGACATTAGTTACCTCTTACAGTTCATTGCTTACTTCCCGCTAAGCGTTGGCGGCAACTGCGCGCGGGTGCTATTGAGAGTCAGCGCCGGATGCGCTTTTATCAAGTCGGTCGTATCATACAGGCGGTCTATCAAGGGTGCAACTTAAGATTTTTTCGCCTTTGCTAAGGATTTTGATGGTTTTTGGCTAATTAACGACCATGCGATCAACCTCTTAACACTTGCGATTTTTATGGAGCCAACGACTGACCAAAATCCTATTCGGCCGCCGGTATTGGCACTCGATCTCGGCACAAAGCGAGTCGGCGTGGCCGTCTGTGATTCCTTGTCCGTATCGATTAGCCGGCTGGTCGCCCTCCAACGCACTAACTGGAAACAACTGCTCCGCGATGTCGACGATTTAATCCGCCACTATGACGCGCAAACGGTGGTGATTGGTTTACCGCTGAATATTAATGGTTCAGAAGGTGAGGCAGCTACTGAGGCCCGCGCGATCGCTGCGAAGTTCGCGCGCTCCCTAATCGTGCCGGTTTATTTGCAGGACGAGCGGCTCAGCTCCGTCGCCGCCGAAAGCAATCTCCGCGGGCAAGGTCATAAAAGTGAACAGGTCTCCGAACTAGTGGACAGCGAGGCGGCCGCCGTAATTCTGAGCGACTTTCTTGATACCAATCAGGCCCGCATCCTGGTGACCCACACCTAACGTTTTGCATAAGAGAACTTAAGCCAACACATGATAAAACGCATCGTTGCATCAATCGTCCTAATTCTCCTGATCACCATCGCCGGCCTCGGCATTTGGGCCTATCGAGATCTGCACGCACCAGTTACGCATTCGAAGCGCGGTACCTACATAGAAATTCCGCGCGGTTCTTCACCAACCGCGGTTCTTAACAAATTGGCGGATGAAGGAATCATCAAGCATAAGTGGCCGCTCGCCGCGTATCTGAAATTGACTTCGAATGCGTCTCAACTAAAAGCGGGTGAGTACGACTTCCCTTCGCCGATTTCTCCGCTCGGCGCTTTCGCCAAACTTCGCGAAGGCGAACAGCGCTTGTTGCGTCTGACCGTGGTCGAAGGCTGGACTCGATGGGACATTGCCAACGCAATGTCAAAAATCCCTGAGCTGCATCTTAACGATCCGACCGCGGCGCTGCCGTTAATGGATAACGTGAGCCTCATTAGCGACCTCGATCCCACTGCAACCAACCTCGAAGGCTATCTGTTCCCCGATACTTATGAATTTCCGCGTGACGCCAAAGCCGCTGATGTCGTGGCTTATATGGTGAAGCGGTTTCGGAAGGAGTGGAAGCCTGACTGGACAGAGCGCGCGAAGAGTCGCGGCTTCACTCCGCGCCAAGTAGTAACTGTGGCCTCGTTGATCGAAACGGAAGCAAAGCTTACCAATGAGCGCCCGATTATTTCGTCAGTCATCTACAACCGGCTCAAGAAAGAGATGGCCCTGGCAGTGGACTCGAGCATCATCTACGCGTCGAAGCTCGCGGGAAAATGGCGCAATGATGGCAAGGTCTACAAGAGCGATATCGATCGCCTCTCGCCGTACAACACCCGCCTGAACTCCGGGTTACCGCCGGGCCCTATCGCCTCGCCGGGCAAGAGTTCACTCGAAGCTGCGCTAAACCCAGCTGAGACTGACTACCTTTTCTACGTACGTGAGCCTTCACGAAACGATGGAGCGCATAATTTTTACAGTAATGACAGCGACTTCGGGAATGGTGTGAGGGCCTTGAGAAATTGGGAGCAGCAAAGAGACGCCGGCAAGTAGGGCGTGCGAAGCAATAGCGGCTTGCCAAACTATCGTAGCAACATCGTCCTTGAAATTGATCAGTCGTTAATCTATGCTCCTAACTACATCTCCCTCGTCTTTGGTTTTCTTTCAAAAGGTGTTTCCTATGATTAGATTTGCAAGTTTTTTCCTCGTCCTCGGGTTAAGTGTTTCAGCTGCCCTGGCTCAAGGTAAAGGCGTCGACAATTCCAGCGAGCGGGTACGCGACAGTGGCACCGCCGGCAGCAATGGCATTAAGACAGGCGGCGTCGGCCGGGGTATTGACTTCGGCGCTGGGCGAACGCCCGTGGCGCCCCCGGTTCCCAATCCATACCGTCTCACCGCGCGTCGCGATGTACTCCTAACGGCGATAGTTGACGTAATGAAAGAACGAAAGCTGATCGTTGACGAAGCGGCTTCCCGGCCAGCGGAAGGGATCATCGTCAGTTTGCCTTATACATTTATTAAAGGCGCGGTGGTCACGCAAACTGAGTTAGGGCGTTACGCGGTGATCACTACTTCAAGTGACCGAGGCTGGACCCGCGGGCGTTACACCTTAACCGTCGAAGTGCAAGCAATCGATGGAAGCAGCGCCAACGTCGCGGTTAATGCAAAGCTTGAAGGACGAACTGATGGCGCGACCGGAGCGGAGTGGGTAAGTCTTTCGACTCTTGGCGTGGCGGAGGAAGAGTTCCTCTCTGCCTTGATCACAAACATTACCGGCACG
>JANLZV010000405.1:0-2975 GCA_031366425.1 Pyrinomonadaceae bacterium
ACCAGACCGATGCGGTACTGGTTCTCCATCAGCTCGCCGACCGCGCGGACGCGGCGGTTGCCGAGGTGGTCGATGTCGTCGACCGAGCCGCGATCGTTCTTCAGCTCGATGAGGTGGCGTACGGTCTCGAGGATGGAAAGACGCGCGCCTTCCGCCATTCCCTCGATCGTTTTCACTTCCTGTCCCTCGGCATCGAGGCCGAGCATCAGACACGAAAGAATTGCACGCCCGTTAACCAGCACTGTGCAGGTGCCACACTCGCCCAGTTCGCAACCATGCTTGGTTCCCATCAAGCCGAGATCTTCCCGCAGGACTTCCAACAGCGTTTTGTGCGGCGCAAAGGCAACGTCGGCAGTCTCCCCATTCAGTCCAAAACTGATGTGGGACTTTTGTTTATTCGGATCAGACATACGTTGCATGATTCTAGCAAAGGAGGGAGGGAAACCGCAGGTGTGGTGAACTTAACCCTTCGTAGCGCTTGTATCTTTCTTCGACTTGTTCATGATCACGTTATCGATCAGGCGGGTCTTGCCGACATAAGCGGCGACGGCGATCAGAATTGGCCGGTCATCGAGTTTGTCGAGGCGTTCGAGATTGTCGGCGTCCACGATGCTAACGTAATCCACTCGCACTCGTGGCTCAGCTTCAATTGTGGTGCGTACGATCTCCGCCAGGCGCGCGGCGTGTCGCTCTCCCTTTTTGTAAGTCTCCTTGGCGCGAGTCAGGGCCCGATGAATCACTGAGGCCGCTTCCTGTTCCTCCGCATCGAGGAAAACGTTGCGCGATGAAATCGCGAGCCCTGAATCTTCGCGCACGGTGGGCAAGATAACGATCTCGGTATCAAACGCGAGGTCGCGCACGAGCCGCTTGATTATCACGGCTTGCTGCGCGTCCTTCTGACCAAAAAAAGCAAAGTCAGGGCGGATGGTATTTAACAGAATTGAGACTACGGTCGCGACACCGCGAAAGTGGCCGGGCCTGCTTTCCCCCTCCAGAAGCTTCGAAAGTCCGCCGACGTTCACGTAGGTTGAAAAGTCTTTGGGGTAAATTTCCTCGGGGGCCGGCGCGAAAATATAGTCGACGTTGTAATCGGTGAGTAGCGCAGTGTCTTTGGTGAGGTCGCGCGGATAATGTTCGAAGTCTTCGCTTGGGCCAAACTGCGTCGGGTTTACGAAAACAGAGACCACCACGAAGTCGCACATGCGACGCGCTTCGCGCACGAGGCTCAGGTGGCCTTCATGCAGCGCACCCATAGTCGGCACCAGGCCAATCGTTCGATCCTGCTCGCGACGGATTTTGCGCGCGACGGAACTCATGCGCTGGCGGCGATTGATGATCTCCATAATGGTTGGGGGATACGCTCAGGACTTCGCGGGTTTCGACTCCGGAGACTCGGGCGAAGGCGCTGCGAGCTTTAGTTCTTCGGCCGCCTCCGCTGGTAAGGCATACGACTCGGCGTCGGAAGGATAGGTGCCGCTGCGTACGTCGTCGGCGTAACGCGTGACGGCGTCGGTCATGACTTCGGCCAGGTTTGCGTAGGGCCGCACGAAGCGCGCGAGCTTACCGAATGACAGTCCCAGCATGTCGTGTAACACGAGGACCTGAATGTCGCACCCGGCGCCCGCCCCGATGCCGATCGTGGGGATGCTGACAGTTTCAGTAATCAGTTGAGCAATCTCGCGGGGCACTACCTCGAGCACGATCGCGAAGGCGCCGGCATCTTCGAGAGCCCGGGCGTCGTCAACGAGTTCACGCGCGGCGGCGGCGGTCTTGCCCTGCACGCGGTAAGCCCCTAGCTTGTTGATCGATTGCGGAGTCAGGCCGATGTGGCCCATCACCGCGATCTCTTCGTCAACCAGGCGCTTCACCAGTTGCACTCTTTTGTAGCCGCCCTCGAGCTTAATCGCTTCGGCTCCGCCCTCTTTAACGAGCCGGAGCGCGTTTCTAACCGCGTCATCAGGCCCGGTGTGAAATGAACCGTAAGGCATGTCGGCCACCAGCAACGCGCGCTGCACGGCGCGTCGCACGGCCTTCAAATGAATCAGAATTTCGTCGAGCGTTACCGGCACGGTGTTGCCGTATCCCAGCACGACGTTTCCGAGGCTATCGCCGACCAAAATGATGTCGATCCCCGCCTCGTCAACAATGCGGGCGGTTGGGTAGTCGTAAGCGGTCAGACACACCAAACGTTCGCCGCGCTGTTTGCTCACTTTCAGCGAGGGAGCGTTTACTTTTTCAGGACGTTCAGGTTTGAGATACGGCATATTTCAATCTGTCTGCCACGCACGGGCGGGCCAACTCAGTTGGCAGTAACCGGCCAAAATCGGAGATGTGGAAGGCGTGTTAGCAAGTTGGGGCATTATAACGGCAAAACTGAAAAAAGTGGAAAAAAGGCGAGTTGGGTAGGGAACGTGGTGGGTTGCACAGGCTCTATCAGAAATGTTCCGGTCAGCTGCCAGAGGGAAACTAACGTATCACTTGAGACTATTTCGGGCGCCAGAGGTTGACCGCTGAATCGTCATCGATGGCAGCGAGAAGTTCGGCAACCGTGCGGTTGAGGATGGGGTGAACGACGTGGGGAGCTATTTCCGCAAACGGCAACAGCACGAACCTGCGTTGGTGAAAGCGCGGATGCGGTAGCGTGAGAAACTCAGCCTCAATCTTTTCACTGCCGTAAAGCAGTAGATCAAGATCGATGGAGCGCGGAGCCATTTTTACGTCCCGCGTGCGTCCGAGCTCCTGTTCAATGCGCAGTAGCTGGGCCAACATTTGTTCCGGCTGGGGCAGAGAGTCGAGGCGCACTTGCGCGACCATGTTCAGAAACAGAGGTTGAGGAAAGGTTTCGACTGGTTCTGTCTCATAAACCTGCGATAGTCGCGACACTGCCCAGCCGGCGTCGAGCATGGGTGTGATCGCCAGCAGCAGATTGCCCGCGCGATCACCGAGATTGGAGCCGAGACTGATGTAGGCGGTGG
>JANLZV010000508.1:0-2750 GCA_031366425.1 Pyrinomonadaceae bacterium
CGGGATGAACAGAATTGGTGACGTGTCCTCTATGCATTATCGAAATCCTGTCCATCCTGTAAATCCAGTCTAAGTCGTTGACTTGTCCGCGCACATGGCTGGACCAGCAGGAACAATTCAGCAGCAACCTCCTGCTGGCGGTTTAGGAAGCTGGACAGGATTCACGGGATGAACAGAATTGGTGACGTGTCCTCTATGCATTATCGAAATCCTGTCCATCCTGTAAATCCAGTCTAAGTCGTTGACTTGTCCGCGATGCCTAAAGCCCCTAACAATCCAATCGTTGAGTTCAGGGATGTAAGTTTTGCGCACGCTCCGGGCGCGCATCCCGTAATTTCCCATCTCACATTTTCGGTCGAACGCGGCGAGACACTCGTATTGCTGGGCGAGTCAGGCTGCGGTAAAACCACTACCCTCAAGCTCATCAATCGCCTGTTTCTTCCATCAAGTGGAATCGTCACCGTCGACGGCAAACCGACGGCTGATTGGGATCCAATCGCGTTGCGGCGTCGCACCGGCTACGTCATTCAGGACGGGGGACTGTTTCCGCACTTCTCGGTGGCCCGCAACGTCGCCCTTGTGCCCGCGTTGGAAAACTGGGACGCGGCAAGAATCAATAAGCGCGTTGACGAACTCCTGGATCTTGTTGGGCTCGACCCAAACGTCTTCCGCGATCGCTATCCGCGCGAACTCTCCGGCGGTCAACGACAGCGCGTCGGAGTAGCGCGCGCACTTGCGGCCGAGCCGCCACTGCTCTTGTTGGACGAACCATTTGGGGCTCTCGATCCGCTAACGCGCGCGAGTCTGCAAAACCAATTCGCCGCGCTCACCAGACAGTTCAACAAAAGTGCGGTGCTCGTCACACACGACGTCCGCGAAGCACTGTTGTTGGGTTCGCGGATCGGGTTAATGCACAAGGGTGAGTTGGTTCTTTTGGAAACGCCCGCTAATTTTCTGAAATCACAAGCGAAGCAGGCCGTGGCTTACCTCGAAACGTTGCGTGTGGAAACGATCGGAACCTTACCAACAACGGAGGAGACGGAATGACCTTCTGGAAATTCCTCCAAACAAATTGGGCCGAGTTGCTGACGCTCCTGCAGCAACACCTTTGGCTCGTCTTCATTTCTATTTTGATCGCGGTAGTCATCGGAATTCCCACCGGCATCCTGTTAACCCGGAAGCAATCGTTGCGCGGACCCGTGCTCGGGATCGCAAACGTGATGCAAACGATTCCCAGCCTGGCGCTATTCGGCTTTCTAATTCCCCTTCCCTTCATCGGCGGGATCGGCGCGCGCACTGCAATCGTGGCCCTCGTGCTTTATGCGTTGATGCCAATCATGCGAAACACGGTAACCGGAATTCTCGGCGTCGATCGCAACGTGCGCGAGGCGGCCGTGGCCATGGGGATGACGGACCGGCAAATCCTGCGGCAGGTAGAACTGCCTCTCGCGATGAGCGTGATCCTTACGGGAGTCAGAGTAGCCACCGTGATCGCAGTCGGCGTTACCACGATCGCGGCAGAAGTAGGTGCGGGAGGTTTAGGTGTCTACATCATTCGCGGCTTGCGACAATATGACAACCATCTCTTGTTAGCTGGCGCAGTGCCGGCGGCGCTCATGGCCCTCGCGGCTGATTTTTCTATCGGACTGCTCGAACAACATTTTTCGGTTGCTGCAAAGACGCACCAGCGCCGTCGCAGTATCGTTAACAAAATCGGAATCGGCGCGATCATTCTGGCCCTCTTGCTGGGAGCCTACGGAACATGGCGCTCGGCGCGGGGCCGTTCGGAAACCCCGGCCGGAGCCGCACGAGTTGTTGTGGCGTCGAAGGATTTTACCGAGTCGGGCTTGCTCGCGGAGATTCTTGTGCAAATGCTGGAAGCGCGCGGTGTCATCGTTGAGCGCAAAGCTGAACTGGGAGGAAATCTTCCGCACGACGCGATCCGAGCCGGGCAGATCGATCTTTATCCTGAGTACACCGGCACCGCCTACACGGCGATCCTGAAACATCCGCCGATTACCGATCCGCGCGCGGTGTACGAACAAGTTAAGCGTGAGTATGCAGAGAAGTTTAACCTGGCCGTGAGCGAGCCACTCGGTTTTGAGAATACGTTTGCGATCCTGGTGCGCGGCGCCGACGCTCGCCGCCTCAATTTAAAAACGATTTCAGATGCAGTCCCTCAGGCACGCGACTGGCGCGCCGGTTTCGGCCAGGACTTCAAAAATCGCGAAGATGGTTACCCCGGTTTCCGTAAAGCCTACGGACTAAAATTTGTTGACGAGCCGCGCGAAATGAATCTGTCTTTGACCTACATCGCGTTGGCAACCAATCGAGTTGATCTGATCGCGGGCAATTCCACTGAAGGTAGAATCGCCGCGATGGACTTGGTCCAACTGGAAGACGACCGGCATTACTTTCCGCCGTATGAAGCGGTCTATCTAGTGCGGCAGGATTCGTTGTCGCGCGTGCCCGCGCTCGGGCCGGCTTTAGAAAAACTCGCGAGGGCAATTTCGACTGAAGAAATGCGACAACTAAACTACGAAGTTGATGCGAACCATCGCGGACAGGCGGAAGTCGTGCGCGAGTGGATTAAGAAGAAGGGCTGGTAAAGTCATAAAAGCTGTTGCCTGAAAGAAGTCAGAACCGGGAGCGGTAGCGACCGGGTGCAGGCAATCACTTGGAATCAGAATCGTTCAAATGACTCTGCAGCAAATGGATTCAGCACCCGGTCGCTACCCTCCCGGTTCTGA
>JANLZV010000513.1:0-2572 GCA_031366425.1 Pyrinomonadaceae bacterium
TGAAAACTAAATCGCCGGCTGAGTACGAAATCGTCGGTCGCGGCGATGATTTTCGGATTCTTCGGTTGATACAGATTTAGACAACTGGCGTCGTCGCCCGGGCGAACCCGAAATCGTGCGAAGGTTACTCCTGCGGTTGGCGATGAGGCGTCTTCTGAGCCGAGATTCATCGCTTCCCGGCCCTCAGCCGTGTTTGGATCGTGAACCAGGGGCAACAGAGATTCGGCGAGAAAAGGGTACCCGCCACTTCCCGATGTCTTGTCGTGCGCCGTCACTGCTTCACGTCGGAACGCATCGACTGAAACGATGATGAAAGCCGCGGAAGCAATTAAGGCGATGCACACAAGGCTTCGTCCGGGCCGGTAGGTCGCGTTGCGAAAGCCCATTCGCGCTAAAGCCCATCGGCCTGCACCGGTGATCGCGCTTCGTCCACCGCGGCGCAGCCAGGCAGACTGGAAGCACAGGGCTGCGACCAGCAACATCAAGCCGCCGCCAAAGAATCCCGGAGTTTGGCCCACCAGATGTAACGCCGATGCAATTAAGAGGAGCAGTGCAATTAGAGCCAGACCAATTGCAATCGAAGTTCGAAGCGACGAAAAGCCTCGCCGGCGGGTGCTCGATTCAGTTGTTTCTTCATGGGCCAGGATTCCGCTGAGCAGGCTGCGAGTTGATTGTTTCCTTAAGCTTCTCAGGGTCCAGGCCACGCAAATAAGCGCGGCGACAATTCCTCCCCCGAGTCCGAAAAGGAGGGAAAGCGGAGATACGTGCAAGCGCAGCATCGTCGTGCCCACGGCATCAACCCACCACGTGCGTAAACCGAACATCATCAGTTGTCCGTAGACGAGCGCGCCGACGAGCCCGATCAAGCTCCCCACTAACGCGAGCAGCAATCCTTCCGTGAGAAAGATCGTGCGAATTTTAGACGCGGGAAATCCTACGGCCTGCAAGAGTCCAATTTCGCGCAAGCGTTGTTCGATTCCCAGTTTGAAGAAGAGCGCGGTCAAGAGCAGCGCTGAGATGACCAGAAAAAAACTAAAGTAAAGAAAGTATTCGCCGAAGTCCGTGGCCCCGCGCGAAGCGGCGAGCCCTTGCGACCTGACCGGGATGACGTTGAAACCCATCGCGCCGGGATCGAGCGCGGCCCTGAGTTTCTGACGGTAAATTTGGAGCGTTTGTTCACTTTGAGTCCCGGTCTCCGGATAGATCCGCATCGAAGTGAGTTTGCCAAAGCGCGACTGCCAGAGTGCCTGGCCCACCGCCAGCGGAATGAAAGCCTTTGGCGTGGTGCGATATTGATCCCAGTAGTCCTCATCCTTTTTGCGGACCCGTTTTAAATCCACCGGAAAGGGCGGATCCCAGTCAGAAAGATCTGCCGTGCCGCTGATGCCCGGATAATCCGGCACCAAATTCTGGTCGGCGGCGAGACCCTGAATCGGCACCACGCTCCTGAGCTGAAAACGCTCCGACTTGGTTTCGAGTCGACCGTCTTCATGCCAACGATAATACTCAAGGGAAACGACGTCACCTGGTCTAACTCCAAGATCACGAGCGGCCCATTCGTTTAGCACGATCGGCGGGAGAAGATCATTTTCTTTGTTCGACTGTTTTGCGAAGAGCCTTTCTTCAGGTCCAGCAGAGGGTGGGCCTTCGTCAATTGCGGCGACCAGTGAATAGGGAATCGACCGATCGCCGAAGCTGATACTGTTTGCCAGGTATGCGAGCACGGAAAGCCGGCGTGAAGATCCACCGGCATTGCTCGCTGCCTCGGCCACGTAGTTCGTCAAAAGCTTGCTGTCATGTTCGACTGAAATGGCTTGCGGCTTGCCAATCAGACGGAGACCCACACCAGAGTCTTCCAGGGTAGTCTGTTCCTTGACGATTTGATCGAGAGATGCTTTTTTCGCGGCGGTGGTGTCGTCGGTTCCTTCGTGAGTTTTCTCTGACAGGAGGACGATGTTCACTTTTGCCGGCCGGTTCAACTCAGCCTGTAGCAGGCTCAGCGGGACAAAGATCGAGCGCGCAGCGCCTTGTGGAGGTTGAAGGGAAAACTCGCCGAGCGCCTCTGCCGACAGGACCTCGCGCACGTCTAACCGAAAGCTACTGCCGAGATCATCTTTCTTGCTGTGTAACGACTCCGCGGGAATCTCTGAAGGCTTCTGCACTCGCACCATGAGGGAATCGCCCACGCTCGTTCCAAGCTCACGAGCAAGCGCTTCGCTCACCAGGACTTCGCGATTTCGCGGCGGTTGTTTTCCCTGCAGGTGGTGAAACTTCCAAAATCTTTCATCCACCCCGTAAACCTTGATCGTCGACCCGACCCGTTTGCTCGGCTCGTGAGTAACGGTTCCTTCAAGCGCGATTAACGGGCAGCTACGATCGAATCCGGCGGCTGCATATTCTTTATTCGTCTGAAGGTCGGCCGCAAGTTGTTCACGGAAAAAACCGGAGGCGATGAGGGCGTGGTCCGTCTCGCCCAATCGTTGCAGCACCATATCGCGCAAGCTGGCGCGCACCGAATCCCCGACGAGCAAAGCCCCGGCGAGTACCGCGACCGCAGTAGCCACGCCCAGCA
>JANLZV010000531.1:0-2767 GCA_031366425.1 Pyrinomonadaceae bacterium
TCGCAACGCACCTAAGCTCGCCGCGACTGTCTTCGGCTTTCCGGCCACGATCAAAACAGCATCGCCCTTTTGAGCGCGCGCCGTCTCCGCGAGACGCGCGACAGTCTCCCCGCCCAGTGCCTTGAGTAACGACGACGTGGCCTCGTCTCCAAGCTTGATCCAGGCGAGTCCAGTCGCTCCATATCGCTTGGCAAATTCCTGGAGATCGTCGAGCACCTTACGCGAAAGGCCGGCGCCATTCCTGACCACCATTCCTTTAACTTCGCCCCCGGCGGCAATTGCCGCAGCGTATGGCGCGAAGTCGGTCGCGGTGAGTTCTGTTGAAAGGTCTTGCAGTTCCATTTCCTGAATTCGCAGGTCTGGCTTATCCGACCCCCATCGCCGCATGGCTTCCGCGTAAGTGAAACGCGGAAACGGGAGGGGCAGGTCGACTCCGATCAAATTGAAAACCCGCGCAAACAATCCTTCAGTCACCGAGTAGATCTGATCGAGCGTGGCAAAACTCATCTCCACGTCGAGCTGGGTAAACTCCGGCTGGCGGTCAGCGCGCAGATCCTCGTCGCGAAAGCATCGGGCAATCTGAAAATATTTATCGAGTCCGGCAATCATGCATAACTGCTTGAACAATTGCGGCGACTGCGGAAGGGCGAAAAATTTTCCCGGTTGGATGCGCGCCGGCACGATGTAATCGCGCGCGCCTTCGGGCGTGGACTTGATCAAAATCGGAGTCTCGAGTTCGGTAAAACCCTGCTCGTCCATGTAACTGCGAATCTCGCGCAACACGCGATGACGCAGTCGCAAGTTTGCCTGCAACTGCGGCCGGCGAAGATCGAGATAACGATATTTCAACCGCAGGTCTTCGCTGGCAAGAGACTCGGCAGAGGCGTCAAGCTGAAATGGGAGCGTGCGCGCGTCGTTGAGGAGCAACATTTCGGCCGCGCGGACTTCGACATCGCCAGTCGGCAACTTTGAATTCCGCGAGGCATCATCGCGCAAAAGAACTTTGCCGGTAACTGCAATCACGTATTCGCCGCGAGCTTCTTTGGCTTTCGCGTGCGCCGCGGGGGCGTCGTCAGAATTGCAAACGACCTGCGTGATGCCATCGCGGTCGCGCAGATCGATAAAAGTCAGTTCGCCAAAGTCGCGCCGACGGGCCACCCAGCCCATCAACGTCACGGTCTTGCCGACGTCGTCGGCTCTTAGGGCACCGCAGGAATGCGTGCGTTCGAGGTCTCCCAAATTATCGAGCATATTTTGAATATTAACCGCGGGCCGCAATCGATGCTAGCGGCCAACAATCTTGCGGTCTGGCAGACGGGATGTGACGGCGGGAACGCACCTACACTTGTTGGACAATCTCGATCAGGTTGCCGCCGGGGTCACGCACATAAAACCGGCGCTGTCCGGCTACCGGCTGGTCATCCGGAATGATCTCCACACCATGCGTGCGGAATCGTGCTTCGGCCAAGTCGACATCAGCAACTTTGTAACAAACGTGCCCTCTCGGCGGTGTCGCCTCGTTTAATCCGCTTCTCACGGAAAGGTGGAGTTGAACCGTGCCAATTTCAAACCAGGCGCCGCCGCGCCCCTGCGACTCGACCGGCTTCGGGATCTCTTTCAAGCCCAACACCGCGCCGTAGAAATGCTTCGCCGTATCCTCCAGCGATTTCGACACGATGACGTTTACGTGATCGATTGCGATGATTCCCAAGTCCATGATCGGAAAACTTCCCAGGAGCTAAGGCAACTTGAAATGTGGATTCTCAATCACTCCGAAAATGTTTCCGAAGGGATCTTTAACCGTTGCTACTTTTATCCCCTCACCAACGTCCTGAACATCTTCATGGGGCGACGCGCCTAGTTCGAGCAGTCGTTGCTGCGCAGCCGCGGCATTTGTCACTCCCCAATATGCCACGACGCTCCCGGGCAGGCTGACCACTTCACTCTCATTAGGCTGCAAGCCAAGCTCGAATCCACCAACATTGAAACCGACATAGAAAGCCTGATCGAAATATGGTGGAAAGCCGAGCACCGAGCCGTACCACGTCTTGGCGGCCTCGATATCGTTGACTTGATAAATTGCTGTGCGGAGTCCGAGGAACATAAGTTTTCCCTGCGGGTTACGACTTCTCTGTCTCTGTGGCAAACTTCGCAGCCGCATCAAACCGATGTTCAGGCTGCGCGCCTTCAACCGATTGCGTGTTCAAGTATTGATTAAACTCCGTCGACTTGTTGCGCGGAATGCTTAACGACTTCCACTCGGCGGAGCGAAAATGTTTAGCGAGGAAAATAATCTGGCCGATGTGATTCGCGTAGTGCATGAGTTGCCGGTTGATCGCCTGAATCACCGTGTGTTCCTCACCGCGAATCAAAACTTTCGTACCTAAGTCATCAGCGCCCAGGGGTTCAAGCGCGTCGAAGACGGTTTGCCAGCCCTTTTCCCAATAGGCAATCACAGCCTCTTTGCTTGTCTTCGGGTCGATCACGAATTCCAGATCGCGCTTGCGGTCAGGCTTTTCGCCGTCGGTGGTCAGAAAATTGGTCCAGCGGGAAAACATGTTGCCGGCCATGTGTTTCATGATCACGGCAATGCTGTTCGCCTCTTCGTCAAGCATGATGAAAAACTCGTCATCGTTGAGTTGCAGCAGTGCCTTGTCCGCAAGTTTTTTGTAGGCATGCAGGCTTGCGATTGAGTCTTTCAAATAATGTGTTGCTAGCGATTCATTCATTATCTATCTTCCTATGCCGACAATCCATTCAACGGGCG
>JANLZV010000538.1:0-4346 GCA_031366425.1 Pyrinomonadaceae bacterium
TACGAATGACTGCGTCTTCGCCGTGAATCGTGGGCATGATCGAAACGCGGAAATCGACGTTGCGACCTTTGTAGCGAACACGGAAACGGCCGTCCTGGGGCACGCGCCGCTCGGCAATGTCCAGTTCGGACATGACTTTGATACGAGAGATCAGCGTCTGATGGTAAGCCAAATCAATCGGATCAACTTTCGCGTAGAGCGCTCCATCGATTCGATACTTAACCTGAACTTCCGTATCGCGAGTCTCAATATGTATGTCAGACGCACGCGACTCCATCGCATTGTAGATAATCGTGTCGACGAGCTTGATGATCGGCGACATGTCGGAATCCGTCGCCAGCCGATCGAGGTCGAGGACCTCTTCCCCTGATTCCGTCTCCCTGACGAGAGAAATCCGAAAACCCGAAGCCGCTTCCTGCAACACGCGCTGAGTGGCGTCGCCGCGTCGCAGAATCAGTTCAATCGTCCCAGCCGTGGCCACGTAGGGGACGATGCGGGTGCGAAGCGCGCCGGCCAGTTCGTCTAATCGGTCGAGGTCGGCCGGATCAGCCATGGCGAGATGAAGTCCTTTTTCATCACGCTTAAGCGGCAGAAACTGGTGTCGCACCATCAAGTCGACCGGGATCTCATTGAAGAGTTCGTAGTCGACGGGTGATTCCTTATCCGCGGGCAGCAGTTCGACAAACGCGAGGCGATAACGGCGCGCGAGTTCCTTGGCCGTGCGAACCTCGGGCGGTTCATGCGTTTCAACCGGTTGTGGGAGGGTTGGGGTTTCCACTAGTTCTTCCATTCAGATCAATCTAAGTCAAACAAAATTCTGGACACGCTTAACTTGTCAAACAGTGCGGTTTATCGATGGCCGGTGACACCCGCGCCACCGGAAATTGACGAAATGATCGGTAAATAAATTGCCAACAAAATCGTTACTACAATACCGCCCATCACCACCAGAATCGCAGGCTCCAGAGTAGTCGTCAACTGCTCCAGCCGAACCTCCGACTCGGCGTCGTAAAACACCGCCACCTCGTCAAGCATCTCGCGCAAACTTCCCGATCTCTCGCCGATTCCGACCATGTCAATCGCGAGTGCCGGCACCCAATTGGCGAATTCCAAACTTTCCGTAAACGTTCTTCCCTCGCGAATCATCGGGAGGATTTCCGAACTTCGACGGCGCAGTTCGCGGTTCGTGATCGACTCGGCGGCAATCTCCCACGACTCGACGAGGGTGATGCCTCCTGCCAGGAGGGTCGCCAGTGAACGCGTAGCCTGGGCCACTGAAAGTTGGATGACGAGGCTGCCGGCAAGGGGAATCTTTAAAATGGAAGCGTCGATGGTCATCCGCCCGGAAGCCGTGCGTGACCAGAGGAAGAGCGCAATCGCTCCCCCGATGAAGAGTGGTCCAAACCACAATACGTTTGAGGACAACCACGTCGAAAATCCCACTACGATCTGCGTCACGATCGGCAGTTCCGTGCCGAACCCTGAAAACAGATCCGACATGCGCGGCACCACGTAAACTGTCAAAAACGTAACCATGATGCCCGAGGCAAACAGCAGGAAAAGTGGATACGCGAGCGCGCCGCGAATCTTGCGTCGCAGCGCTACGTTGCGGCGCATGTAAGTCACATAACGATTGAGTACGTCATCAAGCGCGCCGGAGCGTTCCCCCGCCAGGATCGAAGCAGTGTAGATGCGCGGGAACAAGCTGCCTTGGGAAGCAAACGCTGTGGAGAGCGCGGCGCCGCCTTTGATCTGGTCTTCCACTTCGCCCAGCACTGCGCGCAGTCGCGCGGAGGCTGCACGCTTTCGCAACATCGTGATCGCCTGGAGAATAGGGATGCCGGCGCGAAAGAGTGCTGCGAGCTGCTGGTTGAAAAGCAGAAAGTCGCTCGCCTTAACTTTGGGTTGACCGCCGCGTCCGCCCAGGCGAGTCAGCGTAGTCACGCCAGTTGTCTTGGGAGGAGTGACGTTGAAAACGCGAAAGCCTTCGCGCTCCAGACGCGCGCGCGCTTCGTTGACGCCGACGGCCTCAATCGTGCGCGTCACCACTTCGCCCGCCGGCGTTCCCAGTCGACAAATAAACTCAGCCATTACTTATGATTTCTCGATTTATAGCAGCAGGAGAGTATAACACGCTGGATATTGACACTCAGATTTGGCCTGGCCAGCTTCATCGCGCTCTGGTTACACGGTGAACTGCCTGGAAAGTTCCCCGGACGAAGATCGCGCTGCTGCGCGGAAGGATAGTTAGCCCTTTTCGCTTTACCTTCATTCATACCCTGCCCTACAATGCGGCTTGTCAACACACACTGGAGCGGAAGTAACACGGACGTCTCCCACGTCACCCCCTTCCTGAAGTAGATCTACAAAATTGCGGATCTTCGGGCATCAGCCTTCGTCTCCCCGGCATCTGTGTTGTTAGTCATCTTTTCTGATTACTGCAAAAGTAAAGTTCCCGAAACGCGAGATCACATGAACCTGCCAACAAGACGCGCTGTTGGAACGGCCTTCTTCTTCTCTTGCCTTGGTCTCATCTTAATTTTTTCCACTTTCTCGGACGGACTTCCGATAAACGCGCGTGCGCAGGAGCAGGCACCCCAAAAACCACCGACCCAACCAGCTACCGAACCGTCGACCGAAGTCGCCCCGGCGAAAGCCGAACCAACGCCACCCGAGAAAGATAAGCCTGCGCCTCCTGAAGTTGATGGTCCAGTTATCGTTAATACCGACCTGATCACTTTGACCGTTACAGTGACCGACACCTACGGTCGATACGTTTCCGGCCTCGGCAAAAGCGCTTTCACGATTCTCGATGAGAAGAAGCCGCAGGAGATCACTTACTTCAGCGACGACGATTCGCCCGTCTCCGTCGGCGTGTTGTTTGATCTCTCAGGCTCGATGAGCGGCGAAAAAGTGAAGCGCGCGCGTGATGCGCTATCAAAGTTTATCCAGACTAGTCACAATTCAGACGAATATTTCCTGATCGCATTTAATTCGCGCGCGCAGTTGCTGCTTGATAAAACTCGTGATGGAAATTCAGTCCTCGATAAGTTGACCTTTGTCCAAACGCGCAGCCAGACTGCGCTTTACGACGCCTGCTATCTGGGCGTGGAAAAAGTGCAGCGCGGTGCGCATCCCAAGCGAGCATTGCTTTTGATCAGTGATGGACAGGACAACAATTCGCGTTACACGTTTAATGAATTGCGCCGGCTGCTGAAGGAATCCGACGTGACGCTTTACGGGGTCGGCATTTTGAGCGGCAGCGACGCCGGCAGTTCGATGGGAATGGAAGGTCAGGGAATCTTGGATGAGCTGGCGAGTGTTTCCGGCGGTAAGGCCTTCTTCCCCAGAAGCTCTGCTGAGATGGACGACATCTTCGAGCAGATCGCTCTTGAGCTTCGCCACCAGTATTCGATCGGTTATAAGCCGACAAACTTCGACAATGACGGCCGCTGGCACAAACTAAAAGTCAAAGTTACCCCTCCGCGTGGCTTGCCGAAATTGTTTGTTCGTTCCAAAGAGGGTTACTACGCGATCCCGAGCAATCGCTAAGTTCGCCGCTTCCGTGCCACCGTTAATTTTCGGCAACGCATTCACTCTTCCTACGCATCTTCATACGCGCTTGCGGGCTCAGAGATTAATCACGACTGCCCGCAACGCTGGCGATTGTGACCACTGCCCGGCGCGGAACCGGGGTTGATTTCGCATCCCAGAGCCTGCAGGGTTAGACTTGGGGTCGGATAGCAGCGATACCGTGCACATTTGGTGGTTGACGTCGATGGAATTTCACTAGCGAGTGGATTGAATTTCGAAATGAAATCTATTTTTGCCGAACGAGAAGGCGCCAAGCGTCGCATAACCACGCGCAGAGTTGCGCTCGCGTTGAGTGTTGCCTTCGCGGGAGTTTGTCTACTCGGATCAACCTTCGCTTTTGCCGCTTTTGATTCGCTTAGCCAGGATCGGCCGCGACGCAGCACCGTCACCGCGCCGCGGCCTACTCCCACCCCAACGCCCGCTCCGGTGCGACGCGTGGTTCCGGGCACTCCGACTCCGACCCCCGTGCCTCGCCGTCAGGGAAGCCAAAATGTGCTGATCCCCGACGAGCCGCCACCGCCGCCCGTTTTGATTGCCAAGCCGTCGCCGACGCCCGAGGACGACATTGATGAAGATAGCATCGTGCGAGTTAACACGGAGCTGGTGACGCTGAATGTGCGCGTAATCGATCGCAACAATCGTCCGATCGACAACGTGCGTCAAAACGATTTTCGCGTTTTTGAAAACGGCGTGCTGCAACCCGTAGAAACTTTCACTCGGGAAGAAGTTCCGATCAGCTACGGCCTCGCCGT
>JANLZV010000557.1:0-3773 GCA_031366425.1 Pyrinomonadaceae bacterium
TTTAGTTCGCCGGCCGCGCCGGCCCTGGCCGGATGCGAGTGGCACGCCCGCAGTCGCGGCACAAGCCGCCAGGGCAAAGGAAGCTGACAGGAAATATCGTCGATTCATAAATTTCACTCCATCAGACTACAGTTTAGTCGATGTAATTACGAACCAGCTAACCGAGTGGATTTGGTTGCAGAACCCTGAGCGGTAGCGAGGGGATGCTACGCTCAACTGGTATCTAACATCCGCTCGCTACTGCTCGCGGTTCTGCAGGCGAGCGAGCAAAGCAAAGCCCCCGGGGACGAATCCACCGGGGGCCTTTTCAGTTCGCAATTGCTCGCGAAATGAAGTTAGTAGCGCGAACCGCCGTTGCGACCGCCGCCGCCACCGCCGCGATCTTCGCGGGGCTTGGCTTCGTTCACATTCAGCGCACGGCCGCCGAGATCCTTGCCGTTAAACTGCTCAATGGCAGCTGCGCCTTCTTCTTTGGTCGACATCTCGACGAAGCCGAAGCCGCGTGAGCGACCGGTTTCGCGATCTTCGATCAACGATACGCTTTCAACGGTGCCCGCTTGCGCGAACATGGTTTGCAGATCCTCGCTCGAAGTTTGGAACGAGAGGTTACCGACATAAAGTTTCATAGTCATTGTTTCTTACCTTTTCCCCACTTGGGGTTTCACCCAGGAGACTTCTCCTCTGGCGACGTAACAGAAGCCGCATGCGAACATGGTAGCTTCCCAGTTTGCTAAGGGACGCTCTGGACTTACATATCCATGCCGCCGGGCAATGCCCGAGGCTTATCATCTTCCTGTAGCTCAGAAATAAGGGCTTCCGTTGTGAGCATTAAGCCCGCGATTGAAGCGGCGTTTTGCAACGCGCAACGCGTGACTTTCGCGGGATCGATAATCCCAGCGGCCACAAGGTCCTCAAAAGTTTCAGTTGCAGCGTTGTAGCCGTAGTTTGCGTCTTTGCTAGCCCGCACCTTTTCTACAATCACCGCCCCTTCTTTGCCGGAGTTGTGCACAATCTGACGCAGCGGCTCTTCCAGCGCGCGTCGGATAATATTGACGCCCACCTGCTCGTCTGCATCTCCAATTGTTTCACCGTCGGCATTCGTTTCGAATACTTTGAACTTGTCCAAAGCTTTGGCTGCGCGAATCAGGGCCACGCCGCCGCCGGCGACAATGCCTTCCTCAACCGCCGCGCGAGTCGCGTTCATAGCGTCTTCAACGCGCGCCTTCTTTTCCTTAAGTTCAGTCTCGGTTGCCGCACCGACGCGAATCACTGCCACACCGCCGACGAGTTTCGCCAAACGCTCTTGCAGTTTCTCGCGGTCATAATCTGACGAAGTGTCTTCGATTTGCGCCTTCAGCGTTTTCACGCGAGCGCGTAAAGCATCGGTATCGCCAGCACCATCGATGACCGTGGTGTTGTCTTTATTGATCGTTACTTTCTTGGCGCGGCCGAGGTCTTCGATCATCACGCTTTCGAGTTTGATTCCGAGATCCTCGCTGATGACTTTTCCACCCGTCAGGATGGCAATGTCCTGCAGCAACTCTTTGCGGCGATCACCAAAACCGGGCGCCTTAACCGCCGCCACGTTTATCGTGCCGCGAAGTTTATTGACTACCAAAGTCGCCAGGGCTTCCCCTTCGACATCTTCGGCGATGATCAAAATCGGCTTGCCGAGTTTCGCTACCTGCTCAAGAATCGGCAGGAGGTCTCGCATCGAAGCAATCTTCTTTTCACTCAGCAAAATCACGGGATTCTCGAGCACGGCTTCCATTTTTTCCGCGTCGGTGATGAAGTAAGGCGACAAATAGCCGCGGTCAAACTGCATCCCTTCGACGAATTCAAGGTCCGTCTCCATAGTCTTGGCGTCTTCGACAGTAATCACACCGTCTTTGCCGACTTTCGCCATGGCTTCAGCAATCAACTCGCCAATCGTGGCATCGCCATTCGCGGAAATCGTGCCAACCTGGGCGATCATGTCGCCGGCCACAGGCTTCGACATTTTCTTGATCGCTGCGGTCGCTTTCTCAACTGCCTTGTCGATGCCGCGCTTGAGTGACATCGGATTCACGCCCGCCGCTACCGTCTTGACGCCTTCGCGATAAATCGCCTGGGCCAATACAGTCGCCGTGGTGGTGCCGTCGCCGGCTACGTCCGAAGTCTTGGAAGCCACTTCGCGCACCATTTGCGCGCCCATGTTTTCCATTGCGTCTTTCAGGTCAATCTCTTTCGCCACGGTGACGCCGTCTTTAGTGATCGTTGGACTGCCGTAAGACTTACCGAGCACCACGTTGCGGCCCTTGGGCCCTAAGGTGATCTTCACCGCGTCAGCCAGTTGATTGACGCCTCGCAGAATTGCGGCTCGCGACTCTTCACCATGAACTATTTGCTTTGCCATAACTTTTTTCTCTACTCCAAATTCTTAACCAAGTTGTTTCTTGAAGAACAAGTGATAAGTGATAAGTAATGAGTGATGGGTGAAAAGCTACTCTTCACGCTTCACTTCTTCTTGCCACCGGCCGCCGCGCCAGCGCGGGTAATGATTCCCAGAATCTCGTCCTCGCGCATGATCATCAGCTCTTCGCCGTCGATTTTGATTTCCGAACTCGCATACTTGCCAAACAGAATGCGGTCGCCGGCTTTGACATCGAGCGGCTGGCGGGTGCCGTCTTCTTTGTATTTTCCAGCACCGACCGCAATCACTTCGCCTTCCTGGGGCTTTTCCTTGGCACTGTCGGGAATAATGATTCCGCCGCGTACCTGTTCGCCTTCTTCAATGCGCTTCACGATTACGCGGTCATGCAATGGAGTGATATTCATCGTCATAATTAGTTTCTTTCCTGATGCGAGCTCAAAAGTTTAACCAAAACAGAAGGGCCGATTTTAATGATCGGTCACTTAACTGCTTACCGTCTGTTGTGCTTTCCAGCAGACTCGTTGGCAAACGGATGACGCTTTCGATACTTAGTAATTGAGCTGTGGATTGATCAGGTGGTCTGGGAGATTCCAGAAGAGCTGAGAGCGGAGTAAGCTGGACTCGGTTCGATACTCACCCTACGCGTACCGGTGCTATATGTCAAATGCAGGATATACCTCAGGGGTTTCCCGCTCACTTGGCCGGACTCCGTATATCAAAGCGCCCCACTGTCAGATAAGCGCGGCATAAGACGGATTTTTGCAGTTCGTACTTCAAAACCAACGCTCCTTCAGCGACATTCCCTCAACGAAAGCGTCGACTCGAAGTGGCACCGGCGTTGCTCTATGCTTCGCGCCTTTAACAAAATCGCGGCCGGAAATGCTGCAAAGAAAACTGGAGAACTATTCATGAAAACGTATTTAGCCTGTTTACTCGTCTGCCTGCTGCTCGTTTCGTTCGCAATGCCGGTGGCCGCTAAACAAGGCGACACGCAAACTACTCTGATCGAAAAAGTAAAGATCAAAATCGCCAAGCTGGGAGTTGGTGAGAAAGCGAAGGCGACCGTATTTAAGAAAGACGGAAGCAAAATGAAGGGCTACATTGCTCAAGCCGGCGATGACGACTTTGTGCTTCGTGATCGAAAGACCGACGCGCCCACTACTATCAGCTACGCGGACGTGGCCAAGGTGGAAAGCAACCGCGGCCATTCAACTGCGCGGAACATCGCCATCGGAGTTGGCATCGGCGTCGGGGCTTTCCTCGCGATCATTGGGATCACGCTCGCCCATCTTGACTAAGCAGCAGAGGCCCGACCGTCAGGAAGGGCTTAAATCGGGAAAGGAATCCTCCCTGACGGTCG
>JANLZV010000569.1:0-4870 GCA_031366425.1 Pyrinomonadaceae bacterium
CCGTCAAAATTGAAGATCTTCTGCGAATAGCGACCAGCCACGTCGCCTCTGACCTTCACCTCAAAGTCGGCGCTTTTCCCGTGATGCGCATCGGCGGTGAACTTCGCCCCATCGCGGACGCCCCGCGTCTTAAGCCTGAAGACACGCTCGACATGGCCTTCTCAATGATGTCGAATCGGCAAAAGCAACGGTTCAAAGAAGTTTCCGAAGTAGACATCGGCTACGGCGTTTCCGGCCTCGGCCGATTTCGCGCAAACATTTTTCAGCAGCGCGGCACCGTCAGCATCGTCGTTCGCGTAATTCCTGACCAAACCAGAAGCACGGCGGAACTGGGCATGCCTCCCGTGATCGATCAGATCGCCGAAGAGCGTCGCGGGCTGATACTCGTGACCGGCGCCACCGGCTCAGGTAAGTCAACCACGCTCGCCGCCATGATCGACCGGATTAACGCACGGCGCAGCGGACACATCGTTACGATCGAAGACCCCATCGAATTCCTGCACCGCGACAAGTTGTCGTTCGTCACTCAGCGCGAAGTCGACGTCGATACACGATCATTCGCCGAGGCGTTGCGCGGTGCCTTACGACAGGATCCGGATGTCATTCTGGTCGGCGAAATGCGCGACCATGAAACAATTGAGACTGCGTTAACTGCGGCGGAAACGGGTCATCTCGTGCTCTCAACCTTGCACACTTTGGACGCGACCGAAACGATTATGCGCATCGTGTCCTCGTTTCCATCACATCAACAAAAGTCTGTGCGGATCCAACTCGCCGGAATTCTGAAAGCGGTGATTTCGATGCGACTCGTACGTGCTGCGCGAGGGGCCGGGCGCGTGGCCGCGGTGGAAGTGATGGTATCGACCGCTCTGATCCGCGATCACATTATCAACGAAAGCAAAACCTACCTGATCCGTGAGGCGATTGCTGCCGGCGCGAAATCGGCCGAGGCCGGAAACGCCATAGCCGATGTCTACTTCGGAAACTTCCTTGAACCGTTGCTTTTGCCGATTCGACATCATCGAAAAGGCCATGTCGAGCGTGTCTTCAGGCTTGAGCCGAGGTGCGTCCGCGATCGGGCGAAGTTCGCCGCCGATGCGCATTACCGGAAAAGCGCCGACTTTGAGGTGAAGGTCAGAGGCGACGTGGCTGGTCGCTATTCGCAGAAGATCTTCAATTTTGACGGACATAAACGGAGGGCCTTTCGAGCGTAACAGTTTAAAACGATGAATTGCTGATTTGCGCGGGAAGGGGCGCTGGAACTAATTGCGGGGCACGTCAACGGTGACGCAGGTTTGATAATAGCCCTTGGGGACGAGCAGCGTCAACGTTCAGGTTTTTCTCAGCAGAAACATGCCTGCACGCAAAAACAGCGAGCAAGTTGCCCTGCCCGCTGCTTTGCTAGGAGTTGTTTAAGGGTTCTAGTCCAGGGCGTTGGCTGCGGTTTGAAACTTCATTGCCGGTTCAGTCGCCTGGTTTTTTACGCTGACGTCGGTCGCCGTCTCGGGTTGGGAACCATTGCTGCCCGGTTGTGCAGTCTTGGTGGCATTGACGTAAGTCAGCCACTCGCCCGGCGCCGCGCGCTCGCCCTTGGTGATTTCGAAAAATGCTGTCTGGATTTTTTCGGTGATTTCACCGCGCCGGCCAGTTCCGACGTCGATGCGATCCACGGAACGGATGGGAGTGATCTCGGCCGCGGTTCCTGAGAAGAAGGCTTCATCAGCCACGTAAAGCGCCGCGCGTTGAATGCTGCGCTCTTTCACCGTGATTCCCAACTCCTGACAAATCTGAATCACACTGTCGCGAGTGATCCCCGCAAGAATTGAAGACGACAACGGCGGGGTCAAGACCACGCCACCGCTGACGACGAAAATGTTTTCACCCGAACCTTCTGAGACATAACCGCGATCGTCGAGCGCAATGCCTTCGGCAAAACCGTTAAGCAGCGCTTCCATTTTGATCAATTGCGAATTCATGTAATTCGCACCGCTCTTGGCCATCGCCGGCATCGAGTTTGGCGTCAACCGGTTCCAGGTTGAGACGCAAACGTCGACACCTTTTTCGATCGCTTCATCGCCAAGATATTTGCCCCAGTCCCACGCGCCGATGTAGCAAGCCAGCGGATTGGGAAAGGGATTCACGCCGAAGGCCGGCTTAGCTTCATCCAGGCTGCGAAACAGAATGGGACGGATGTAACACTGGTCCAAACCGCTTTTCTGGACCAGCTCAACTGACGCAGTGCACAAGTCGTCCAGGTTCCACTTGTGATCCATGCGATAGATTTTCGCCGAGTTAAGAAAGCGCTGCATGTGTTCCTTTAGTCGAAACACCGCTGGGCCGCGCTTGGTCGAGTAGCAACGAATTCCTTCAAAGACGCTTGAACCGTAGTGAAGCACGTGAGACATCACGTGTACGCGCGCATCTTCCCACTTAATGAATTCGCCGTCGTGCCACACGACATCGCAAATCCGCGGAGTTGCCACATCCTTCGTTTTGCCGTCTTTAGAAAACATATTGTTCTACTCCTTCGGAAATCAATCTCAGGAAACGCGCTGCGAGGAAGCTGTGACTTCAAGGCAAAATCAAAACTCTCGACCCGAAAACCACTCTATCGGCGGAATACCCATTTTGGGGGCATGCCCGTCTCGCGGACAGGGGAAAAATACTCGTGGAAACGGTTCATGGAAAATCGCACGATACAGTAAATTTGGATTGCTTGGCAAGGCGCGCTTGATTCAGTCAAGCCTCGCGGGTACCATCAAAATTTAGGTCTTCAAACTGAAAAAAGTTAATCCTTTGCACTTTTCTGAGAAGTTTCCAGAGTGCTGGTCACCAAACCTTCGCCACCGGCTGGTTCGCAGTCTATTCTTTGCGTCATTGATTTTTTTGTTAATTCCAGCGTCGAGCTGTCGTATGACTAAAACAACTGAAACCGAAACCATTCCAAAAGCCCAGTCGGGATCTGAACACGACCCACTGGCCGTGCATCGCCGCGCGATCGCGATCGATATGCATGCAGATACCCCGCAGCGCTTACTCGACGAAAAGGTGAACCTGCAGGAGCGCTTAGCTGACGGCCACTTTGACTCAGTGCGAGCTCGCGAAGGCGGTCTCGACGCGCAGTTCTTTTCGATTTGGGTCGAGCCGCAATTGTTTGGCGGCGGCGGTGCGTCGGCAATGAAACGCGCCGACGATCAGATTGCCGCTGTGCGAGGATTAGCCGAACTACATCCCGAAACCTGGCAGTTTGCTACTTCAGCCGCCGATATCCGTCGCATCGCGGCTCAGGAAAAACTCGCAGCCTTGACCGGTCTCGAGGGTGGTTACGCGATCGATGAGCAACTGGCGAATGTGGAACGATACTATCGAATGGGAGTCCGCTACATGTCGCCGGCCTGGAGCGTCAGCACCAGTTGGGCCGGATCGTCTGGTGACGCCGTCGGCCAAACTCGTGGTTTGAACGAATTCGGTAAGCAGGTGATCCACGAAATGAACCGGCTCGGAATGATGGTTGATGTCTCTCACGTGTCGGACAAGACCTTCTGGGACATCATCAAAACTTCCACCAAGCCTGTTATCGCCACACATTCCGGTTGTCGCGCAATCGCTAACGTGCCGCGCAATCTCACCGATGAAATGATCCTTGCCCTCGCCAAGAGCGGCGGCGTGGTCAATGTAATCTTTTATCCCGAACACCTTGAGCCCGGCTGGAGCGAAAAGAAAAAAGTTGTGGACGCGGAAATCGCGCCGAGTGTGCAACGGGCTTCGGAAGCGGAGCCTGGCGATGTGGCTCACAAGAAACTGGCCCGCGATCGCGTGCGACGTGATGAGTTTGCGAAACGACTTCCCGCGGTCTCAGTTTCTCGTCTCGTGGATCACATTGATCATATTCGCCAGCTCGTAGGTGTCGATCATATTGGTATTGGATCAGACTTTGACGGAGTGCAGTCAACGCTGAGCGACCTCGCTGACATTTCAGAATTGCCGAGCCTGACGCGCGAATTGCTTCGCCGCGGTTACTCTGAGAGCGACATCGAAAAGATTCTGGGTGGCAACATGCTGCGAGTGATGGAAGAGGTGGACAAAGATTGATCCACTTACTCATTGGTTCATTGACTCACTAATCCCGATGATGACTCAAGCCTCAGTCCTTCAAAATCGTACAAAGCAGTTTGCGATCAGAATCGTGAAGCTGTTCAGATCGTTACCCAAAACTGAGGAAGCACGCGTTATTGGCAGACAGGTTCTTCGCTCCGGGACTTCCGTTGCCGCGAATTACCGCGCTGTTTGTAGAGCTCGCTCGAAGGCAGAGTTTATCGCGAAGGTTGGGGTTGTCGTTGAGGAGGCCGATGAAAGCGTGTTCTGGCTGGAGCTTCTCGCCGAAACAGGGATAGTTGCACAAAAGAGGCGGAGGAGTTGTTGCTGGAGGCGAACGAATTGCTCGCTATTTTTGCGGCATCCCAACGCACGGCGCGGTTGAATAGAAAGTAATGAACCAATGAACCAGTGAGACAATGAAAAAATCTAACAAGCCGCGTCCCCGGATCGGCTTTCACGCGCCCGTTACGGGCGGACTTCATGAAGCCTTGCACGTGGCCCGAGATACTGGCTGCGACACGGTGCAGATTTTTTCGCGTAATCCACGCGGCTGGCTCGCGAAGCCTCTTACTGCCGGCGACGTGGCCCTCTTTCGCAAGACGCGCCGGCTAACAAAAATCACCCCAGTCGCCATCCACTGCAATTACCTGGTTAATCTCGCCGCCGCTGATCCTCTGCTGCTTGAGAAATCGCGGGCTTCATTTCGTGAAGAGGTGGAACGGGCGGTCCTGTTGGGCGTTGATTTTCTCGTGGTCCATCCGGGTAGCGCGCG
>JANLZV010000578.1:0-2376 GCA_031366425.1 Pyrinomonadaceae bacterium
CGGGATTGGTGCAACGAATCGAGCGCACCGGCAAAGACTTTGTACGAGCCAAACTCGAGCGCCGGGTGCGACTGGTGCAGCCCCCGAAAGTTCAGCCGGTCGTGGATCTTAAATTAACTCCAGGTCAGTTGCGGGTCGTGGCCGCGTTGCAGAATCGCGAGTCTCTTTCAATGGCGCAGTTGTTGGCGGCGGCAGACGCAGGCATCTCCACCGTCAACACCTTGCAGAAGCGGAATCTGGTTGAAATTTTCAATGAGGAACTACGGCGCGACCCACTCGCTGATGTGATCTTCCCCCCTGTCGAAGACTACAAACTCACGGAGGGCCAGGAAGCTGTCCTCGCAGAAATTACCCCGCCCGTGCGCAGCCGTGTTTATGCGCCGTTCCTTCTGCATGGAGTGACCGGGAGCGGCAAGACCGAGGTCTACATTCGGGCCATGCGCGTGGCTCTCGGAGCCGGCAGATCGGCGCTGATGTTGGTGCCTGAAATTGCGCTCACCCCGGTTTTCTCGCGACGCTTGCGTGCGCACTTCGGCGATCTGGTGGCGATTTTTCACTCTTCACTTTCGCGCGGACAGCGGTTTGACGAATGGACACGCGTTCGCAGCGGCGAGGCGCGGATAGTGATTGGCACCCGCTCAGCAGTCTTCGCCCCTATTAAAGATCTGGGTCTGGTGATCGTTGACGAAGAGCATGAATCGACTTACCGGCAACAGGATTCGCCTCACTACAACGGGCGCGACACGGCCATTGTGCGTGCTCAGAAGGAATCGGCAGTAGTGATCCTGGGCTCGGCCACGCCTTCGCTGGAATCGTTTCACAACGCGAGCACCGGCAAATACCGTTACCTCGAGTTACCCAATCGCCTGGGAAACAGACCGATGGCGGTCGCCAAAATTGTCGACATGCGCGAAGTCTTTTCGCGTCATCAGAAGCCAAAAGTTTTTTCCGATGAATTACTAACAGCAATTTCGGAAACCCATCAAAAAAAAGAGCAGTCGATAGTCCTGCTGAATCGACGCGGATATTCCAGTTTCGTCCTTTGCAGATCTTGCGGCGAAAGCATCCAGTGTCCGAATTGCGATGTGACCCTGACCTATCACAAAAGCGAGTCAGTGATCATCTGTCACTATTGCGCGCATCGTGAGCCGGCGCCATCAAAGTGTCCCGCGTGTGAAGGCAAATACATTTACTACGTCGGCGAAGGCACCGAGCAAATTGAAACGATGCTGGTGAAGCTCTTTCCCACGCTTCGAATTGCCCGAGTTGATCGCGACACGACTGCGCGCCGCGGCACCTTTGAAAAATCCCTAATCGATTTTGGCGATGGAAAGATCGACATGCTCGTCGGCACGCAAATTCTGGCCAAGGGCCACGACTTTCCTAACGTCACCCTCGTCGGGGTTGTTTCCGTCGATGCCGGTCTCGCCTTGCCGGACTTTCGCGCCGCTGAGCGGACCTTTCAATTATTGACGCAGGTTGCCGGCCGGGCAGGACGCGGCGAGCTTCCGGGCAGAGTGCTAATCCAAACTTACCATCCGTTTCACTACGCTTTGCGACATGCGAGCGCGCAGGACTACGCGGGTTTTTACCAGGAGGAAATCCGTCATCGCCAAAACCATACCTACCCGCCGTTTGTCGCGCTCGCGTCATTAATGGTCCATGGACCAGACCTTGCTCGCGTCCGCGCCGATGCGCTTGAGTTCAGGAAAGAATTAGATCGGGCCAATGCGGATCGCGCGGCCCGCATTCTGGGACCGGCGCCGGCGCCGATTGCCCGACTCAAAGGCGAATACCGAGTCCAACTGATCCTCAAGTGTCGCAATCGACATCAATTGCGCAATATAATCGATGCCGCGCTTACGTCGCTCCAGGAACGAAAGGTCAGTCTTCGTTCGATAAATGTCGAGATTGATCCGGTTTCGATCATGTAGTTAGCGGCTCAACGAACTTGCCACGTACTATCCAAAGCCATCCCTCACGGTCGACCTTCTGCTAAACTTCCGTCATGAAACTTTCTGAATTGGCAGCCTTAACGAAGGCACGCGTAGAAGGCGATGGTCTGGCTGACGATATCGAGATTTCCGGAGCCGCGGGACTCGACGATGCGCGTGCCGGTCAGATCACGTTTCTGGCAAATCCAAAATACACGCCGAAGGTAAACTCCACCCAGGCGTCGGCGATCTATCTGGCGGACGACGCGGTGATTGAACGCGAGCTCCCGGTTTTGCGCGCCAAAAATCCATATCTGGCCTACACGCGCGCCCTGCGGTTGTTTCATCCCGAAACCCAGGCGGTGGCGTCAATTCACCCAACGGCGGTCATCGATCCAACGGCCAGGATCTCCCAGGATGTTTGGATAGGCGCGTGTTCTGT
>JANLZV010000636.1:0-2210 GCA_031366425.1 Pyrinomonadaceae bacterium
TTCCCACTCGGCCGGCGTCCACCCAAGCGGCATTTGATCGAGGGCATCGGGTCTGATGTAGATGCCGGGTTCATTTGTGAACACCATCCCAGGCTCAAACATCGTGTTGACTGATCCGACGTCGTGCACATTCATGCCGAGCCAATGAGACGTGCCGTGCATAAACCAGACACGATACTGCCTCGGCCCTTGATCAGTAATCAATCCGAGTTTTGCCAGGCCGTCCTTGATCACTTCGGTAGCGGCGCGATCGACATCGGCGATCGACTTGCCTGGCCGCGAGACTTTCGCCCCTGCTTCCTGTGCCGAGTAAACGATCTGATAAATCTCGGCCTGTGCCGGCGTGAACTTTCCATTAACCGGAAACGTGCGCGTGACATCGGCTGAGTAGTGTTCATATTCAGCCCCGATATCCATTAGAAACAAATCGCCAGGTTTGACCGGCCCCTGCGATTCCTCGTAATGGAGCGTGGTGGCATTTGGCCCACAGCCAACGATGGGCGGATAACCCCAATGGTCTGCGTTTCGCAGCTTGAACGTGTAAAGAACCAGAGCGTCGATCTCATATTCCCAATTGACTTCTCCGGCAGCGGCCCATGAACGCTCCATGGCTTCGATCGTGATGTTGATTGCGTGCTGAAGGAGTGCGATTTCGAACAGCGATTTTCGCAGACGCAACTCGGCGAAAATATCGGCCGCGCTTTGCACGTCGTAACCAACAGGCGGCCATCGCGTGAGCCCGAGCGTCGCCTCAGAACCTGCGGTCGTCGCGGGTGTAGCTCCGGAGTTCGAAGGTGTGAGCGGCGAGGGGTTGGGACGAGCTGGAGCCGCCGCTACCGCCGGCAACCGCGCGCGGCGTTCATCCAACATCATGTAGAGCTGCGCTTGGGCGAGGTTCGCCGCAGCGAACAGTTGACTAAAACTCGACGACAAGCCGGCCGTTGGATCAGTTCGCGAAGAGCGGAGAATATTTTCCGGCTTTGGCTGAAAGGGTTGCCGCGAGTAGATCGCGCGCGCGAAAGCTTCAAACTCACTCGCATCCCAAATCTCTTGTACGCCGGAACGCTGGCTTGCTTCATCGATGCTGTACATGTGACCAGTCCAGGTTTCCCGCAAAGGGTTACGCCGCGGCAGAAACAAAATCTCAGGCACAACCGGATTGCCGGGCGTCAACACCAGGGTCGCGCCTTTCTGTTTTAGACTAGTCAGGTAATAAAGATTATTCTCCTGCCGATACTGATAGTTGACGTCTTTCGCGTAAACGACCGGCTCGTTGCTGAAGAGAATCATGATTCCCTTCGGGCCAACGGCTTTGGCCACACGTCGACGGCGTTCACTCAATTCGTGATGGCGGGTTACATCATCAAACACTGGGGCTGGAGGCGCAGACTCGATCGCCCGTGCCTTTTGAAATTGACCCACCTCTTCGCGGTTATTATTTTTTGCACCAAGTCGCCCGAAGACTCCCTGTGAATTTGACGTTAGACAGACGACGATCAATGCGGCGGCGGGCAAACGGTGCCGCGACGCAATAAGTAAGTTCATACTCTTTCCTTCAATTGATTACCTGCGAACAGACTGGCAGGCTTACGGGTAGGAAACTGGCGGTAAACGCGGCGCGTGTTTCAGAGTCTCAGTCGCTAAATGTGCGCTTGAGCTCTTCGTTTACGGCAATCGTCGTCGCCGCTCGACTCGCTTCCCCGGGCGCAAAACGCGGGTCGTGCCATTCGGAAGCGTAACTACCTTAGTGCCGTCTGCCAGAGTGACCACTTGCGATCCGTCGGGAAACTTCCTCATCGACGTGCCACCCATCGGCCAATTGCGTCGGAGGTTCTCCAGCGCCGGCGTCTCGGGAATCTCGACCGCCGGCGGTGCTTTCACTGAGTTTTCATTCTCAGCGCGTGGCGGCATCACCTTCATTCCCCCGATCAGATCCTCCGCCGATTGTTCCGCGGCTTTCTCATTAGACTTAGCGGTCCTCTTCGTCTCGTCAGTAGTTGATGGCCGCTGACTGGTAGGCTTCGGTTCTTCCTTGAGAGAGCCCGCCACAGGCGATTCCGTGCTGACAGATGGGCCGGGAGTCGATTGGTTTTCTTCAGCCGCCAGATTTGCCGGAGGGTTGGCGCTTGACGCCTTGCGTAGTTGATACGCATAAAGACCACCCACGATTCCCATCACCACCAGTACAGCCGCGCCGATGGCCCACGGAA
>JANLZV010000679.1:0-1851 GCA_031366425.1 Pyrinomonadaceae bacterium
CGCGCGCGGCTACGAACCACACGAGGTCCGCGAGCGGCGGTCGAATCCGGCGTTTACCTTGGATTTGTCGCGGCGCGCCGCACGCTCGCATTATTGCCCTCCGGACAAGCCTGAAAAGCGCAACAAAAGAGCAATGAATAACCAGTTACCAGGTAGAGCAGCGCCCTTTTAAGGCGTTGGTTGTGGGTTCGAGTCCCACCCAACCCAGATCCCCTCTTTGCCTCCAACCGACGGTCGTCTTAAAGACATACGAGAAAAATTCTTCGTGCGCGAGCTCACAAAAGTCCCAATAGAAAACGGCCAGGGTCACCAAACGGATTTGCACCCTCGTTAGATCAAGCGCGGTGTCGTACGCCGTGAGTCTTTCCTGTTCGAGGATCAACCACGCTTTTCGCGCCCATTCCAATTCGCTGCCGGGCACCCAAATGCGGACGAGTGGGGGCTGAAGCCCAAGGATTTCCGCCGGGTGAAAGACAATGGGTTCCGTGACTTCCCCGAGAGAGGTGAATCGGGCGCGGGTTGGAGGCGCGGTCGTGGCTGGTCGGCGCCGACGAACGATTGTCTTCAGAGGCCCATGTTGGACAAGGCGGTAGCGAAACGGTTTACCGCTCCGACCAACACAGGGTGTGAGTCTTCTAGCCCCTGGATCGAGACACGTAATCCATCTAACGCGGTGTCCGCGAGCTTCGAGTTCTTTCTCGATCGGGACGCCTCGTGTGCGGACGCATCTGCAAAACGCGTGATGCTCGCAGCTTCTTCGTGATGCGTTTTGGAGAAATTCGTGAGCTCGGACTTTAGCCCTGCCACCATCGCCAGGAGCTCGTCCCTTCGATCAGGCGGAATGTTCCGCGCCGTCTCAATGGTCGATTCAATAATTCCGATCCGATAATCGATAATCGCGCTCGATTCCTGCGCCAGGGATGGGTCGTTTTTACGCTGCATGGGCTTGATGGTGGTGTTCCGAAGCTGTGGCGAACGCCTGCTTCGTGGAATCTACGCGAACCGTGCGTAGCTTGTAGTTAATCCGCCCAATCTTCTCTGTCCGTACGACGACCTTGTTGCCGGCGTACGAAGGTCCGCATTGCACAACAACCTCGCGGATCATCCACGTCCTGCCGTCGATCAGAAAGTCGATTATTTCCCCGACCGCTCCGTCATTTGCCTCTACGCTGTATCCAGTCAATTCCTTCGCGCTGCGCAGATGCGGATCGTCGGTGCTTTGTGTATTCGTCATCGTTGGTGGAGCAGGAACTATCACCGGGTAGCCGGGCAAACCCCACGACGGCATCGCTTCCGCGTAGTAATTGTATCCGAAGTATTGATGGTAGTCCTCTTCATGCTGACGCGAGACCGGCTTGTGCCGGTCGATTGATGGGCTGTCCTCGATCTGCTGTCGTGTCAGGTTGACCAGAAGAACCTTCCCTTCCGGATAAAGATGACCAAAGGCCTGCGGAGAAATAAGCACCAGACGCCCTGCGAGCCAATGACCAGTGTCGGCTACCAAATAACGAATGTTCCAGTTCTTGTCGTCGAAGTAGAAATCTCTGACGTGCCCGATTTCGCCGTCCGACGCGCGTAATTTCTCTCCGAACCGTTGTTGAAGGCTTTGTAACATAAGGAAGCTGGGTCCCGGTGTAAGCGTCGCGATTCGAGGTCTGCCGCCGGAGTGATCAGCGACTTTAATGTAGACCCGATCTTAACTGCCGCCCGTCTATTCATTGAATGGGCGAAAATAACCCCGGGCGAGGCCGCGACCGGATATGGGGAAGAAGGGCAGGCGCACACAAAGTTTGCGCGAGCGCCGCTGGGACGAAATGCGGCGATCATCGGAGAAGGTCGCGCCGATCATCC
>JANLZV010000703.1:0-2201 GCA_031366425.1 Pyrinomonadaceae bacterium
TATTTAACTCAGCCATTTCAACAATCTCCTTAAACGGATTGGTGGTTATGATTCGCGCGCAAAAGCGAACTTAAATCATAGCTTCTTGAACATCCGGACGGTAGTGCCGCCGCCAGGAATCAGAGTCCAGTCGACTTCGTCCATGAAGTTTCGCATAAAAAAAATCCCACGACCGGAACTCTTTAGAATATTTTCTTCTTTGGTTGGATCGGCAACATCGCCCGGATTAAAACCGCGTCCCTGATCGCTCACCATTATCTCAAGTCCCTCAAGAGTTTTTTTCAGGTCGACCCCGGTAATCTTTTCTTTGTCGAGCTTGTTTCCGTGGAGCACTGCATTGGTAACCGCCTCGCGAACGGCCATATCGACACCAAACGCTACGTCGTCGCTGATCCCAACTCGGCTCATGAATTCGGAAACTGCAGCAGCGGCTTCGGCCACAGCCTCAATGCGGCTGGTGAATCTGAGTTCAGTCGTCTCTTGGGTCACGTGAAAGAGATGGCCGCGGCAAGAGCCGCAAAAGCCGGTGCGCGTAGGTCTCGCCGTTTATGAACTCCAAAGCTACCCGGGAGACCGAGGGTTTAACACGCGCGCCCACCGTGTGTCAAGAAGCTCTCCTGATTGCGATTGATTCATGACAAATCCCTTAAGTGTTTTTCTTTTGGCCTTTTAGCATTCGTTGGAGACCACTCGGCAAGGGTAAGATTGGCCTGTGAAGATCAGTCCGGCCCAGCGAGTAAAGGGAAAACTTCGCGTGCCCGGTGACAAGTCAATTTCCCATCGGGCGGCGCTGATCGCAGCTCTCGCCCGCGGCGATTCGCAACTCAGAAATTTTTCGAGCAGCAGCGACTGCGCGGCTACGCTCGACTGCCTGGGAAAACTGGGAGTTCGCGTCGAGCGACTCGGCAATGATGTTCGCGTAAGGGGCGTCGGCACTGGCGGCCTGTCAGCGCCGGCGGGTCCGCTTGATTGCGGCAACAGCGGTTCAACCATGCGAATGCTAGCCGGAGTACTCGCCGCACACGAATTTTCCTCGATACTGACGGGCGATGATTCATTGAGACTGCGACCGATGCGAAGAATCATCGAGCCACTTGAATTGATGGGCGCCCAAGTGGCCTCGGAAAATGGCTACCCGCCGCTACGCATCACCGGGCGGAAGGAACTACGCGCGTTAAGCTACGAACTTCCGATCGCGAGTGCCCAGGTCAAGACTTGTTTGTTGCTCGCCGGCCTGCATGCCCACGGACGGACTGAAGTCGTCGAGCGAACTGGTTCCACGCGAGATCACACCGAGCGGATGCTCAGATGGTTTGGCGTCTCGCTTGAACTTGAGAGTGAGCCGGCGCGAGCGCGAGCTGATGCAGTGAGCCGTTGTGCCGTTAACGGACCCGTAAGCTTCGACGGACGCGAGGTGCGCATCCCCGGCGATTTTTCCTCAGCGGCCTTTCTGATCGCCGCCGCAGCCTTAGTCCCCGGTTCGGATTTGGAGATCGAAAACCTGGGTCTCAACCCCAGCCGGATTCAATTGCTGGACACACTCCGAGCTGTCGGAGCAGACATCGAGGTCGTTGAAACCCGTGAAGAATGCAATGAGCCTGTAGGGACACTTCGCATCCTTGGGAGCAAAGCTTTCGACGAGGCTGATTGCGCCCTTCAAGACGATGCGGCTGCGGACCGGTTGTGCCGGTCCACCACAATCTCGGGTTCGGCGTCCGCCGCTCTAATTGACGAATTACCTTTGTTGGCCGTAGTGGGTACACAGCTTCCGGGTGGAATTGTCATTCGTGACGCCGGCGAATTGCGATTCAAGGAAACCGATCGAATTACCGCTACTGTGACAAATCTCCGCGCGATGGGAGCCGAAGTCGAGGAATACGAGGACGGGTTGGTGATCAACGGACCGGTAAAATTGAAAGGCGCAGTGCTTGATTCATTTGGCGATCACCGCATTGCGATGGCGTTCGCAGTCGCAGCGTTGTTGGGCGAAGGAGCGTCGGAAATACGTAATAGCGCCTGCGTGTCAGTCTCTTTTCCGGAATTTTTTGAGTGCCTTGAATCGGTGGTCGAGAGATGAATATGCGGGAGGCTGATCACCCGGTGGAACTGATCGTCATTGTCGGTTTCATGGGCTCAGGTAAAACAACTGTCGCGCGTGAGTTGGCCCAGGCGCCAAACTGTCGGGCCATCGATCTCGACGA
>JANLZV010000752.1:0-11562 GCA_031366425.1 Pyrinomonadaceae bacterium
GTTGATTTAACCCAGCCACTCCCGGCGGGCTATACAATTTCCAGCGTGCGCGGCGCGAATTCGGTTGGCACGGCACCTTTTGCCGGTCAGGTTTTCTTCCCGAATGTGGCAGGATCGACCGGCAATTTACAGCGCAACTTCTTGAACGGCCCGATCTATATCAACTGGGATGCAGGCCTGCTCAAGAACATCAGGATTACGGAGACTACCCGCCTGCAACTTCGTGGCGAGATGTTCAACGTAATGAATCACGCCAACTTCTTCGCTGGCAGTAACCCTGCCATTCTCGACGTCGGCAGCACCAGCTTCGGCCGCCTGACTTCGTCGGGTAGTGTTTATTCACCGCGCATCGTGCAGTTCGGCGCGCGCTTTGAATTCTAATTAGGAGCCTGCATCATCAGGCTCCATAGCAATCGGGCGTTGCTCCTCTCCGGAAGCAGCGCCCGATTTTTTCTGTCTTCAACGCGGTTACTTCCCAGCTTTGACATGGCGGAAGCTGCCCGAATTTGTTTGCACCTTTCTCTGTAAGGTAGCAGAATACCAATCAAGACTTTTCGGTGGTGAGTGGAGGATTTATGAGGTTTTTGAATCTACTTTTTATCGGACTTTTGTCGACGATTCCGACTGTCGCTCAGTCCGCCACGGCGGCCCCTCAGAACGTACCGGTCATCTCTCAACCGTCAGCCTTTCCAACTGAAGCGCCGGGGATAAGCATCACCCGAGTTAGCTGTCGTAAGGATATCTATATTCCCGCGCTCTATGAGGATCCAATGGCCGCCAACCAGGAACAGGCCGACCTCTTACGCGAACAGAAAGCCATCAGGAGAGCGAATGCGATCAGGGTGCAGGGGGGTGAGTCTCCGTTGCCCATGCCCACCAGGGAAATTTACTCATCAAGAAAAGAACCAACCCCGGGCCCGGCAGTAAACTACCTCTACGAGGCGAGAATCAAGAATGCCGGAGAAAAGAGTATTAAGAGCATTGTTTGGGAGTACCTGGTGTACGACCCGGAAACGGAAGTTCAGATCGGTCGGCACAGTTTTGCCGACAGCTCCAAAATTCGTCCCGGCAAAACCGCAACTCTGGTGGGCCACGCGACGACTCCTCCAACCAGCATCCTCCAGGCCCAAAAAGCTGGAAAGGATTCGCCAAAGTATACCGAGCGCGTGGTGATCAATCGCATTGAGTATGACGACAGTTCGTTCTGGCAACGGCCGCTGAATTAGGCGATCTCGCGTCGGCGCGAGTTCTATCTGTCGAATGTTTTTCGCGGCAAGGAACTTCACTTTGAATTTGAGGTAGTGAAGCCGCAAGAATCTGAATCGAATTATTCGACTAGCTGCGCCGCGTCGGTCGCGGGTCCCGGAACCTCGAACCGATCCGAATAGACACGCACCTTGCCAACCTCAGACGAGGAAGATTTAGGTATTCGGAGAAGAATCCAAATTTATCAAGATCTCGTCCCCGCTGCTCCTGAAGCCGTCGCAAAAATGGCCGTTATTACTGAGATGGCCTGGAATGGCCTTGCGGCATGATTATTGCAAAATTGTTGCCGAATAACGTTAGGCTTTGGTTCACCTGATAGAACGAAACCAACCCGTCCATTTCCCTTATAACCGATACGGAGGAATTTAGAATGCGAAGTAAGTCGTTGCCTTTCAATCTATGGTTAGCGCTCGCGATTGCGATGTTTGGTATTTTTACGCTAGCTACGGAGACACGCGCTCAAATGACGCGTGGCGTCATTTCGGGCACCGTGCGCGATACGACTGGAGCTTCAATCCCTGACGCCCAGGTTCGAGTCACTGACCCCCAAACTAGTTTAGCTCGAGAAGCCACGACTAACGGCGAGGGCTTCTTTCGTATCGGCGCTCTTGAACCAGGAATCTATACGGTAACTGTTGAGAAGACTGGTTTCGCCAAAATCGAGAACCGTGCAGTAACTGTTCAGCAATCTAACGAAACTACCTTTGACGTTGAGCTCACAGCGGGTTCCGTCTCAGGCACGGTGGACGTTACCGCTGAACAAGAAGCAATTACGCTTAACAAGACGAACGGAACGATTGGCTCGATTAGCACTGCACGGCAGGTTGTCGAACTACCGCTGGGTGCGAACCGCGATGTTAACAACCTCGCGCTGCTCTCGCCCAACGTCTTTAGCGCCCCCGGCTCAACCGGCATCTCGGCCAATGGTCAGCGCGCGCGCAACAACAACTTCACAATTGACGGTTCTGACAACAACGACCTCAGCGTCACCATCTCGACCGTCGACGTGGTGCCGGAGGGCGTCGGTGAGTTCCAGATACAGACAAACGCTTACAATGCGGAGTTTGGCAGGAATTCAGGCGCTCAAATCAACGTCATAACCCGTTCTGGTACCAACCTCTTCCACGGCGACGCTTTCGAATACTACCGCGGCAGCCGCCTCAACGCCTTGGACAATCTTGAGAAGGCATCAGGCTTGACACGTCCGGCGCGTTTCGTGCGCAACCAATATGGTTTCACCTTCGGCGGACCGCTCCATCTGCCGCGTTTCGGCGAGGGGGGACGCTCTATCATTGACGGTCGCAATCGAACTTTCTTCTTCTACCTCTTCCAAGCCGACCAACAGCGCCCTGGATCGAGCCTCGGGTCAACAACCCGAATGCCAACGCCCGCCGGTTTGGCCGCGCTCGCGACCGTTCCGCTCGGACCCGGCCAGTCAGCGGCGAGTCGCGCGGCCGTTCTCGCTCGTCTCGGCTTTCTCAACACCGTCTATGCTACCGGGGTGCAGTTCCGCAATCTCACTAATCAAACAGTGAACGGTGTTGCGATCCAGACCGGCCAGACAAACGTCGGCATCTCGCAACCAGCCGACTACTACACCCACACGCTGAGAATTGACCACAAGATCGGTAATGACGACAACTTGACGGGCCGGTACATCAGCAACAAGACAACTGACGTCAACGTGGTCAGTAATCTCGCCTTCGGCTCTATCTTCGCTGGCGATCAGAACATCTTCGATCAGAATCTGGCGTTGAGCGAGACACACATCTTCAACACGGCGGCTCTCAATGAGTTCCGCTTCTCGTATGTTCGCCGCAATCTCGGATTCCCCGAGAATGACCCAAATAGCCCGACGGCCGGCATCACGGGCTTGTTCACTATCGGCGGCGCTTCGAACTTCCCGCAGGGCCGTATCCAGGACAGTTTCCAGTTCTCCGATACACTGTCCTGGCAGAGAGGCGACCACTCGTGGAAGTTTGGCGCGGACATCCGCAAGCTCAAGCTCTTTAACATTGCGGCCTTCGACTCTAAGGGCACGTTTACCTTTGCAAACCTTCAGGACTACATCAATAACAGGGCCACCACATTCGCTCAGGCACTTAACACCGCCTCGTTCGATGCGCGCCAAACCCAGCAGTACTACTTCGCCCAGGACGACTGGCGCGCGACCCCGAATCTGACGCTCAACCTCGGCGTGCGCTACGAAACATCGAACGCCCCGTTCGGCTTCTTCGGCGCCACCGACGCGGCCAGCCTCGCGACTCTTGTCCCCGGCCCGACCCGAAGGGATAACAATAACTTCGCGCCGGCTGTCGGCTTCGCTTATAGCCCGCGTCCGGAGAGCGGGTTCCTGCGGTCCATATTCGGAGACGGCCTCTCGAGCATCCGCGGCGGCTATAGAATTGCTTATGACGTGTTGTTCTACAACATCTTGACCGTCAACGCGTCGAACTTTCCGCGCGTGGTCGTAGGACAGATCAACTCGCCCGCCACGCAGGATCTCTATCCGAATATCGCAACGGTGACGGGCGCGCCAGTCTTCAACCCGCTTGCGACTTACGTAAACACGCCCGAGAACGCAGTCAACCCGTACTCGCAGCTCTTCAGCCTGAGCTGGCAGCGCGAGGTCTCGCACAACTACGTCTTCGAGGTTGGTTACACCGGCAGCCGTTCGAAGAATCAGATTAACCAACTTCAGGCGAATCCCGGAATCCTGACTGCAGCCCAGGCCGCTACGGTGCGGACGACGCAAAATTCAGCCTCGATCCCGAGCTTGCAATTGCGCCGCGTTAACCCGCTGATTGGCTCGCGCGTTCGGATTGCGACCGATTCGCACGCCAACTACAACGCCCTATTCGCTACTCTCAACAAGAGGCTCTCGAATCATCTGCAATTCGGCGTGTCCTACACTTTCAGCAAGTTGATGTCAGACAATGACGAGTCGCTCGGCGTCGGCGCCATTACGGGCGGCTCGCCACAGATCCCGCAGGACTACTCCAATGTCCAGGCTGAGAAGAGCGTTTCGGCGTTCGACCGCACGCACCGCTTGGTGGCAAACTTCATCTATGAGGTACCGACGCCGCCGGGCAGTTTCTTTGACAAGGGATTCGGCAAGCAGGTTTTCGGCGGGTGGGAGCTTTCGGGTATTATCACGCGCCAATCAGGTCAGCCCTTCACTATCCTGACGGGCGTGGACACAAACGGCAACGGCGGCGGCGGCGACCGCCCGAACTATAACCCGTCCGGTATTCTGGCGCTCGATCCGGTCACCGGCAACTTCCGCACTTTCACCAGTCCGCTAGTCGGCGGCCAGTTCCTCGTGCCTCTCGGCACGAACGGCCTGCCTCTGGTTAACAGCCTCGGAAATGGGAACCTCGGGAAGAACACCTTCCGCGCTCCTGGTTTCTACAATAGCGATCTGAGTCTGCAAAAGAAGTTCTTCATGCCCTGGGGTGAAAATCCGCACCGGCTTATTTTCCGTGCTGATTTCGTGAACGCCTTCAACCAGGATAACTATGGGCGGCCGATAAACAGCTTATCTAATCCTGACTTCGGGAAGAACCTGAACAATTGGGGCAACCGCACCATTACACTTGCCTTGAAATATAGCTTCTAAGGTTAGCATTTCAAGTGTAAGCAAACTGTTCGATCCAAAGCGGAGGGCTTCTCTCAAGAGGGCCCTCCGTTTTGCTTAAACAAATCGGCGTCTGGGATCCAGATGAATAAATTGAAAACGAGCACGAGCACGCTTGTCGCACTCTTGTTAGTCTGTGCGTTCAGCCCTCCGGTTCTTGCTCAAGCTGGCGGTAGTGGCGTTGTGATTCTTAAGTACAGTTGGTACAAGGAAAGGATACGACCAAGACCTTCGTTAGCTTCGCTGGCTTCCCAGGATGAGTTGGTTGCGCAGTCCCAGAGAGAACAGCAGCTCGCTGCTGCCAAAACCGCGGGGGATAGAGGCAAGGTTGCCAAGCTCGAAACACAGATTACTAATCACAAATCAGCCATAGCTAAAGCCAGTCAGACCGAACTGCCCCGCGATGGCTACAAATACAAGGTGAGGCTCCGAAACGACGGCGTAAAGACGATCAAGTCTATCGACTGGGACTATCTTTTCCTCGATCCGACCACCCAGCAAGAGCTTGCACGTCACCAATTCACCAGCGATGAGACCATCAAGCCTGGCAAGAACAAAGAGCTCAGCGTGCTTTATCTCATACCACCGATGAAACTGGTCAACGCGAAGGCGCTCAAAAAAAAGGACCCGCCATTCGTCGAGCAAGTGGTGATCGTGCGCATCCAATACCTGGACGGTTCCTTCTGGCAGCCCTAATTGCAAGTTACTTTAAGGCCTCACCAAGACTTATTCTTAACCTCTTCACTTCTTCCCGGTGACCAAAGTCTCAACTCACAGGAAATGGCTATTGGATGAGCAACAATTGCTTCTTATTTCAAAACCGCCGCCTGTGGACTGAGGATCACGAGATGCCAGCGCTGGAAGGTAGTGATAGGCTCGTTCGGAATTAAACGCACGAAGGCGGTTTCGAAGAAAAGCTTCTCCGGGCTGGTCCATTCCAAACGAATAATCGGATTGAACGACGAAGGTATCGCAGACGCAGCGCTACTTTCCGCGGGCTTGTTCTCGTCCTTGCCGCCCACAGTCTTCACCTCGTAAACACGCGAAGCGGAAATTAGCGGATCGCGTAATCTGATACGCGCCTGGGTCGGTTTGTTTGTGGCGGCGTCGTAGATCATCACCTCCGTATCAAACGCTGTCGAAACCTTGGACGAGTCTGGCGACCAAACTGGCAATGCTTCCGTCAGTTCGTCATCAAGCAAACGTTCCTTCCCGTCCAAAGTGATCAGACGCGGCCGGCCGGTCGGCAACCGAAACGCTTTCTCGCGCGCGTCCCACTCGCTCTCCCGACAGGCCATCGCCACAATCGCGTGATTGTCCGGCGCCCAGGCGGCGGAAAAATAGATCAAACCTTCGCGCGAAGTCAGCGGCTTGAGGTCGTAGCCGTCGCGATTGCAAATGTAGATCTGCTCGGTGTTGAAAAGCGGAACGAAACCGAACGCAGGGGCAACCGAGGGCAACGGAGTGGCGGCGCCGATCTCCGGAAATTCAGGTTCAACTCCGCCTGGCGGCGTTGGCGTTGGAGTGGGCGCGGAACCCTTGTGGCCAATGAACGAAATGAAGTTTCCGTCCGGCGACCACGAGACAGTTTCCGGAAACACGCACGATAAATCCGGCGGCGTCAGGTTTCGCAGGAAGCTTCCTTCAGCCGAATAAAGGTCTATGTGAAACGCCTGGCTCGGTTCATCGGCCTTGCCGTAGAGCACCAGGGCCCGTTGGCCGTCCGGGGAACGAACGGTCCGGACCAGCGCATCGCCTTGTCTGCGCGAACTGAAATCAAGTTGGATCGCCTCGATCTTGTCGTTGGCGTCTTCCATTTTGATTTCGGCGGGCAGGGCCACGTCGGCTTCCAAACGATACGCGAGTCGTTGCGCCGGCACGTCGCGCAGTAAGCGTGGACGCACGTCTGGCCGTCGGTCCAGCACTGACCGACACGAGGCTCCGCCTACGATCAACATCGCCAGCAGGCAAATTGATCGGGAAAAGAATTTAAGTCTGCGGTTTATGAACAATCCTCGGGCGGGCGGTTTGGGAAAGTTTTTGCTGTAAGACAAATCGGTCAAGTCGGTTTGCGCCTCGTGGTGGCTGTTAAACGAGGCATGATAGAAACGCTATCCTGCAATGTCAATCAAGTGGTACCCGGCAAATTCACGCACGAGCCGCGCGGCGATTAGCGTCCGTATACCAGCTCCCGCGATAGGCGGGGGTTCAAAGCCAGCAGTGTTCGAATCGTGATCTTGGGTGACAAGTGATCGTCATCCCCTTCATCCTGACTCACGCAATTGTGCGCCAGCGATCGCGAAGTCCGGCGGCGCAAAGGTTCATAACTGGGAGTAGCAGCGATATAGAGTTGGGTCGCCAGCGTCCCCACCAAATCGCAAGTTAACTCTTCCGCCGGCTGACCCTGAATTTTCAACCCGGCCAGTCTCGAGCCGCGATTCGCCACGGCCTGGAACAGTCCGAGCAGATCATCTTCGCCGCCGTCGCCGATATGGACCAGCTCGTGGGCCAGCACGCTGATAATTCCTTCATCCGAAGGCAAGCCAGCCAGGAAGATGGTGCCAAAAACAATCGTGTGTGGATTTTTGACAAACACCGAAGCATTGTCGCGCGAGTCGATGTCCGGACGAATATTTCTCACGGCCCGAATGCGGGCGATCGCTCGTTGCACTCCGCGGTTACGAATTCTGCGGTTGCCGAGCCAGTATTCGCTGGCCAGGTTTCGCAGCGAGGCCTCGGCGAGATCCTTCGCAGTCGGCAATAGACGTTGAGCACGGGCAGCGCCCGCCACTGCTTCCGGACTCTGCACCGGCAGAGATGGACGTGCCTGCATGTCGTCAATCGGCACGCTGCCCTTAGGATCTTCAAGCCGTTCTCTACAAACTGCTTCACTGGCAAGGCCGATCATCTCGCGCGCTTCAGCCGATAACACGTCTCGCGAATGACTGGTGCGCGGCGCGAGCCGGGCGCGGCGGCGTTGAGCATTTGTGCCGGCCTCGGAAACGGACGTGATGACTAATGCAATCAGCATGAGCGCGCCCAAAATCGCCGGCAGGCGTTTTGGTCGTTTACTTGTTTGCCGTTGCTTCATCGATTGCGCCATACGGGTTTACGTTTCTCAACAAAGGCTTTGATGCCTTCAGCGGCGTCAAACGTCTTCATCAAATCGTGAAGATACATGTCTTCGACTTGTCTGAGCGCGAGGTCCAGCGACCGGTTCTGTCCGGCATCAAGCGCTCGCTTGGTATGTTCCAACGCGGCGGCTGAGAGTTCCCGAAACTTCCCCAACAGCTCATCAGTTTTGGTTTGCAGCGCTTCGACGGGCACGACGTAGTTGACCAGGCCTAGTTGCAGGGCTTCGGCGGCATCGATCATCTCGCCGGTCAGAATCAGCTCCCGCGCTCGTTTGTCGCCGATCATACGCGGCAATAATATGGCCGCAACTGGCGGAAACACGCCGAGTTTGATCTCCGGTTGACCAAAACGCGCGCGGTTGCTGGCGATCGCGATGTCGCAGGCCGCCACCAGTTCACAGCCCCCGCCAAGCGCTGGTCCATCGATCACGGCGATCGTGGGCCGGGCGATCTGTTCAAGCGCGCGAAAGATGGCGTGGAATGAATCAAGCATCTGGAAAATGCTCTCCTCGGCGTGTTCCTCCACCGCCACGCCCGCACTAAAAGCCCGGCAATCGGGAGCGGCATCAAAAACAATTGCCACCAGATCGCGATCAAGCCCACAGGTATTCAAGGCCACGTTGACCTCGCGCATCATCGCGATGTCCAGAATGTTGACCGGCGGGCGCGCGAAAGTTATTCGCGCCACACGATCTTCAATCCCAAATTTTATGTACTCGAATTCTCTCGGCATCAGTAGTTGCCAACCTGGAAGCTCGTGGCGGTCGGTCCCGACATACGACATCAAGCTAATGACGGCGTTCAAAACAGAATACTACCTAAACATCTTTTTGATAATCCAACCGGCTGAAACCGGGGCCTTCTATTCTTTTGGCGTGTTCTCAGTGTCCCGGTGGTTAACGTTGGCTCGCGGCGTCTCGCCGTTGCCCTTTGTCCGGTTCCCTAATACTATGATCGCTCTGCAAAACAACCTTCAGAGGTGGCTCAAATGTTTCGAAAAATAATCGCGACTGCGCCGGTGTGGTTCACGCTTCCGGTCCGGCTCGCGCTCGGCGTCGTCTTCGTGGCCCATGGCGCGGGAAAAGTTTTGGGCAGTTTCAATGGCCCAGGGCTCGCCAAGTTTGCCTCGTTCCCGGCGCCTTTTCCGTTCATGCGACCTGCCTGGTTATGGATGGGCGCGGCCGCCATCTCCGAGCTGGTTGGCGGGCTGCTGATTGTTCTGGGACTGCTGACCCGGGTGGGCGCGTTCCTGATTTTTTGCACGATGCTAACGGCAATCATCGGCGTCCACTGGCCGGCGTTTTTTATGCCCACGGGAATCGAGTATGCCGTGTCACTACTCGCTATGGCCCTCGCGCTGCTGATCTCCGGCGGCGGAATGGCTTCGGTGGATTTGGCGATGTTTGGCAGCCGCCGACGCTAATCCGATCAATTAGCTACCCTTCGAAATTAACGTCGCCGATACGAAATCACAAACTCGATGAAACGCTCACCGCTCGTAGTAATCTTCACTACCGTATTCATCGATTTGGTTGGGTTTGGTATCGTGATTCCGGTGTTGCCTTACTACGCCGAAGGCTCACGATTTAATGCCGGGCCACGCACGATCGGCATCCTCTTCGCTTCCTACTCGATAATGCAACTTGTGTTTTCACCCGTGCTCGGCCGCCTTTCGGATAAACACGGACGACGACCCGTGCTTCTGATTTCGATCATCGGCACTGGCATCGGATTTCTAATTCTCGGTTTCGCCACTACCTTATGGATGCTTTTTCTCGGCCGGATTCTCGACGGCATTACGGGCGGAAACATTTCAACCGCTCAGGCTTACATCGCCGATATCACTACTAGCGAGGACCGCGCTAAGGGTATGGGGCTGCTCGGCGCCGCCTTTGGTTTGGGTTTCATTTTTGGACCAGCGCTCGGCGGGATCCTCAGCCGCTGGGGTGTCGGCGTACCGTTTTTCTTTGCCGCCGGACTCTGCTTCGCTAACGCGGTGCTGCTCTACTTTACCCTCCCTGAAACCGTCACACCCGATCACCCCGCACGCACTTCGGCCGCGCGTGGCCGCGGTTGGGCCCAATTGGTCGAGTCGCTAAAACAACCTCGGCTGGGTTTCGTGCTGATCATCTATTTCCTCTTCATCGTGGCGTTCTCGATTATGACCACGACCTTTTCGCTCTACACGATGTTTCGGTTCGGGTACGACGCGCAACACAATGGTTACCTGTTCGCCTACGTTGGCTTGCTGGCGGTGATCGTTCAGGGCGGGCTAATCGGGCGGCTGGTAAAACGATTCGGCGAGTTGTCTCTGGTGGTAGTGGGCGCGTTATTTTTTGCAGTTAGTCTCTTTGCGATTCCGTTTGTGGGGCCGCACAGCGGCGGGTTACTGGCGCTGCTGGTGGGTGGCGGAATCTTTTCACTCGGCAATTCTTTGTCGACGCCTTCATTAACGAGCCTTGCTTCGAAGAGCGTGGGTCCGGCAGAGCAAGGTGGCGTCCTGGGAGTGACCCAGTCAGTGGCGAGTCTGGCACGCGCCGTTGGTCCAACGCTGGCGGCAGTCTTGATCCACAGTGCTATTGCTTATCGCGGAGCTGACGGCGTTTCTCACTTCATGAGCGATCGCTCGCTGTTTGTCACCTTTTGGACAGGCTCGGCAATCATGTTTCTCGCCGCTGTGCTCGCCGTCTACTTCGCTCGCACACATCTGCGAGACTACCAGGACGCGGCAAAGGCGGCGTAGCGCGTTCAGCCGACCACTCGAACGATTCAATTCGCTAGCTGTCCTATCGGCCCGTCATTTCGAATTATCTCTTTCAGTGCGCGGTAAGGAATGAAGACGTGTTGCGGACCCGCCGCATACGCGGCCACCTGGTAAGCATCAAATACAACCCCGAGGCCCTTTCGGCTGATGGTCCAACTCTGGTAGTTTTCCGCCACCGGCCCTGCCCCGCGCTGGATCCAGTCTTCATCGAGAATTGATTCGTCGCCCTGCTGCTTCGCCTGCCGCTTTAAGTCAGCGATGCAATACGACGCTATAGGATTCAGATACTTCGCGCCCGGCACAAAGAGATCGGCTAGCTTAAGTTGGCGGCCATTTTTCAAGTCGAAGTTTACGGTCTCAGAATATGAATTCGGATGGGCCGCGCCGGCTGAGTAGCTGCCGACGTTTAGCAGGATGCTTATTAACTCGTCCCTCGCAATTAAGACGGTGTAGGAAATAGTTAGATCGCTGCCCATCGATTCGACCGGAGGATCGAAGGATTCGCTGGCGTCGTCTTCCTCGCTGGGCGCCATGTCTTCTTTAAAAGAACTGACCTTTTTAGTAACGAGGGTGCGAATTGTCTGGTTAAACTTTTCGTAGTTTGGACTTCCCGAACCGGTCAACTGCGGATACTCGGCATCAATCTCGTATTTTAGTTTTTTGTTATTGTCAGTGATGCGCTTCGCTACGATTTCAACACCACTGCTGAATTCAAGCGGCTCCTCGCGCAAATAAAACTCTGTCTTCTTATCGCTATTCGG
>JANLZV010000018.1:0-2215 GCA_031366425.1 Pyrinomonadaceae bacterium
TCATTTCATCGACGTAACACCAACCCCAGCCTTCGCCGGGCTCGAGAGATTTGACTATCGGATGGGAGTTCGCCAGGAAATGCCTGGTCGCGTGCTTATTTGGTGATGAATCACAACAACCGACATGTCCGCACGTAAGACAAAGCCGCAGGTGGAGCCAAGCGTCGCCAAGTCGGAGACAATCCTCACAACCATCGGCACTGGGTGTTACCGCCGGTCCTACTTGATCGAGATGTGAACAACTTTCAGCGATTCTTTCCACGCGCAGCCTTCACTTTGGAACATTCTCAACGCACTTTCACCGGATCATCATCAGCCAAGCGGTTGTTCGATTGACGGGCTCTGCTTCGTGAAAAACTTTGGTCCTTGTTCGGTAATGTAAAGACAGTCTTCGAGACGAATGCCAAACTCGCCATAGATAACAATCGTCGGTTCGTCACTAAAGCACATGCCCGGTTGGATCGCCGTCTTGTTACCACGGACGAAGTTGGTCCATTCATGGCCGTCCAGACCGATGCCGTGACCAGTGCGATGCGGCAAACCAGGCACGCGGTAATCGGGACCAAAGCCTGCATCCGTAATTACCTTCCGGGCCGCGGCATCCACTGCTTCACACGGCGCGCCAATCCTGGCCGCCGCAAACCCTGCATCCTGCGATTCGCGTTCGAGGTTCCAGATATCGCGTTGGCGCTGAGTCGGTTTGCCGAAAACCACCGTGCGGGTGATGTCAGATTGGTAACCTTCCACGCCGCAACCGCCATCCATCAAAACCACGTCGCCTTCCTTCAGCTTCTGTGGAGTGCTGCTGCCATGGGGAAACGCGGTGTACTTTCCGAAGCTGCAAAACACCCCGCCGGAAACGCCCAACGCCCGGAAAGCCGCCGAACAGTTGCCGGAAAACTCATCCTGCGTCATCCCTTCGCGCATGCTGTCGATGGTTGCGCGGTAAGCGGCAATCGTAATGTCGTTCGCACGCTGCATCAGGGCCAATTCCGCCGGCGACTTGAACATGCGACAGCCGGCCGTAATCGTATCGGCGCTGACAAACTGGAACCCCGGCGCCGCTTTGCGAATGCCGTCGTAAAGAAAAAACCGCACGCGTTCCTCTATCCCAATTCGGCCAACTACCCGGCGATCATGAAAAATCTCGGCTACGCGTTTGTACGGGCTCTCGTCCTCTTCCCACGTCCGCACATCCTTCCCCATTGGAATTAGTTCGCGCGCGCGTTCTTCTTCAAACTTTGGACAAACCCAGGCGAGTTCGCCGCGCGCCGGAATTACGAGCCCAAACATTCGCTCGCTCAAGCCCCAACGCATTCCGGTGAAGTAGAACATGCTTGATCCTGGCTCAAGATAGATCGCGCCGATCCGTTGTGCGCGCATCAGCCGTTGAGCCTTGTCGATTCGCGATCGTCGTTCAGCCAGCGAAATTGGCACGATGCCGTCGGTCATCTTCCGAAGCTTACGAACCGCCTCGGGCAAGTCACGCTGCTGGAGCATCGCTTCAACAGTCTCTTCATGAAACTCTCCCGGCGCGCCCAGAGCACTCCCGCCCATCAGAGTTGCGCCGGCCAGTCCCATCGACAAACGTAGAAAATCTCTTCGATCAGTACACATAATTTAGTAAGCGATAAGCGATCAATTTCAAGGTGTGATTTCGAGCGCCATGCTACCTGAGGCCCAACGGATATCAAAACTATTTCCTAGCTAGCGTAAATGTCGTGAGCTTAAATGCTGAGGCACGACCCGAGAGTTGTGGTAGATTGATTTTCCGCAGCCAAACCGAAAACTTGCAAAGGACCTGGGCCATGGATAACGACAACACAACTCCGGAGATTACTTTTGATGTGCGCGTAAAACCCGGCCGCGCCGGCACCGACCCGGAGGCGCCTGATTGGGAAGTGTGTGAACTTGAAGACGGCGCGATCAAGAACAACGCCGATATTTACGACAACATGACTCTGGCGGAAGCTAACCAGATTGCCGGAATGTGGCGAGCGAAGAAAGAGGAAGCCGAAGCCGCGCCGGGCGAAACGGAAGCCGTGCAGTGATCAGGCCGAATGTATCAAGTTAAGGGTTTTCAAATTCCAGCCGGTGCCCTCAACTACCAGAGCGCCAACATAACCGGGCGCGACTGGCAGGGCGAGCAACTCCCAGCGTGAGATCTCATCATCGTCAACATGGTTTCTTAGCAGCGCGGCTGGTTCACCGGGCG
>JANLZV010000041.1:0-1874 GCA_031366425.1 Pyrinomonadaceae bacterium
CAACACGTGCATCCGATCGAATGGTTGACCCGTTAACGACGCGCGAAACCCTTCAATGATGCCGGCGACCGGGTTGAGCGTTACCAGCCACTTCCATCTTTGCGGGACAATGCTCGTCGGATAAATCACGGGCGAGGCAAACATCCAAAGCTGAATCAGGAACGGCAGGGCATGACGCAAGTCGCGATATTTAACCGTGACCGCGGCCGACAAGAGTCCGATTCCAAGCGCCAGCAGGGCCATCAGCAAAACGAAAAACGGAAGCAGCAGTAAGTTCGGAGATAACCCGACACCGTAGTGGAAACACAAAACCAGCAACAGCAGGAAGGCAACCGCAAGATCAACCAGGCCGGCGCCGACTGAAGCCGCGGGGATAAACATGCGTGGAAAGTAAACTTTTGTGATCAGGTTGGCATTGCTGACCAGGCTGTGAGTGCTGTTGGTAACGGCGTTTGCAAAAAACAACCAGAGCAGCAAACCGGAAAGAGCGAAAAGCGGATAGGGCAGCGCGCCGGCATCAAGGCGAGCGAAACGGTTGAAGACGAGCGTAAAGATGAGCACTGTGGTAAGTGGCTGAATAATGACCCACGCCACTCCCATCAGCGTCTGTTTGTATCGGACTTTGATGTCGCGCAGCGTCAGAAAGTAGAGCAGCTCACGGAAATACCATAACTCTCCCAGGTCGAGTCGGACGCCGCTCTCTTCAGACTTGATCAGCGAGTGTCTGACGCGCGCGGCCACTACGGCGACTTGGTTTGCGTCCTGCTCTGTCGACTGGACCATTGCGTTAGGTCTGGCTTGGGAAAGCGGACGAGGGGCAGGTTTGGTTTCAAAATCCATTCGGGCTGTCTAGCGGGCGCGTCTGCCGGACCGCGCATTTGTTCACTTGCAATCCAAAACGTAAGATGCTCTGCTTTCAATCAAGTGGGCCAGTCTAAAGACCTGCAAACAGTGGCGTCAAGGAAGGGCTTCGAATGAGGCTCACGGGTCGCACGCGTATCGAGCTGTTTCGTACTCGCTGATGAATGTTCAAAAACTCAAGCGCGCGGTTCCGCGCTCTCTTTGGCCTTATCTGGGCGCCGTGCGCCGCTACGCGATGATTCGCTCAAGGCGCCCGGCCCTGCAAAAGCAACGCCTCCTTTCCGATCCCGCGTTGACGAACACTGAGCGCGATTTGCTCGCGAGTGTTTCCCCCAAAATTTATTTCAACGACACGATGTATGCAGGTAACGGCGAGCACTACTTCAAGGTGGGACTGTCGGCGATTCATTGTATCGACGAGGCACTCGCGCAAGCGAAGCTAAACGAGGTGCGCACGATCCTGGATTTTCCTTGCGGCAGCGGACGCGTGCTCCGGTTTCTGCGTCAGCGTTTTCCCGAGTCCGAAATTACCGCCTGCGAACTTACGCCTGGGCCGGTTGGTTTTTGCGTGCGCACCTTTAACGCCGCGCCTGCTTTTTCTTCGCTCAACCTCGATGAGGTTTCGCTGGGTAAGAATTTTGATCTGATCTGGTGCGGCTCTCTGGCTACCCACTTAACTGAACGCGGCATTGTCTCTCTGCTCAGACTCTTCCAGCGTCATCTGGCCCCAGGCGGCATCATGATTTTTACCACCCATGGTGATTTTGTAGTCCGAAGAATTCCGACGCGCGATTTTGAATACGGCCTGGCGTCGGAACAGATCGATAGGATTGGAGTTGACTACCCTCAGACCGGTTACGGGTTTGAGGATTATCCGGGTGAGAAAGACTATGGGGTTTCGCTGACATCGCCGGAGTGGATTCGCGCGCGCGTTCAAGAGTTGGGCGGTCTGCGCGAGGTCTACTTTAAAGAACGCGGCTGGGACAATCATCAGGACGTTTTCGGTTTCGTAG
>JANLZV010000076.1:0-4081 GCA_031366425.1 Pyrinomonadaceae bacterium
GCTGACAATACAAATAGCAACGCCAACACGGCTGTGACGGCGACGCCAAGTGCTACAGGAACACCGACACCGAGCAATGCCAATATGAGCAACATGAACGCCAGCGAACACGCGAACATGAATATGGGCAAGGACCACGGAAACATGAACATGAACGCTAACAAGAAACCGTAGTTCAGTGCCGCTGGCTGGATTTCACTTTTAGTTCATATAAAGAAGCGACTTGGCGGGAATTCCAGGTCGGCGTAGAGCGCGCACAAGTCTGCCAAAAAATATCTCGCGATATCCCTTGACTCTGTATTCGACTACAGGGTTTAGAATGTCTTTGGTACGCGAACCTAGTCAAAGAGGACGCACGTTGGCACTCAAATCTAAGAAGGCACTTCAAATTGGCTCAACAGCCCCGCTCAAGATCGGCGAAGTAGCCAAGCATAGTGGTATCGGAATCGAAGCCCTTCGATTCTATGAACGTAGCGGGCTCTTGGGTCAGCCGGGCCGGACGGAGAGCGGTTATCGCGTATACGACGCAGTGGTGCTCAAGCGACTCGACTTCATTAAACGTGCTCAGGTTTTGGGTTTCTCGCTCAGCGAGATAAAGCGAATCATCGCCGACAAGCAAGCCGGTAAGAGTCCGTGTCTGGAGGTCCGCGACATTGTCCGCCATCGTCTTGAAGAATTGGACGAGCGGATGAAGGAGATGCGGCGCTATCGCAGGGAACTAGGAGGAGCACTTACCAAGTGGGAAGAAACAGGCGAACTCGATGGTCATGTCTGTGGATTAATCGAAGGAACGGACATCGAGCACTCCAATCTCACACCGCGCCGTCTGACAAAGAAGAAGCTGAACTGAGGTCGGAGTTGGCATGCAATTGGAGTCAGGTCGTAGCGAGCACCGATCGTAGCCGTTGGAGAAAGGAAGAAGATGAAGCCAGCCAAACACATAAATCACGCAGCGCACGAGCTATCAGCTCCTGAGGGCGCAAGGGCAATAGATCCAGTTTGCGGCATGACCGTTAATCCCAAGTCCGCCGCGGGCTCTTACAACTTTAAAGGAAAGGACTACTACTTCTGCAGCACTCATTGCCTGAACAAGTTTCGCGAAGATCCAGAACAGTTCCTCCACAGGCCGGCCGAAGCCATGGCCGCGCAGCCGGTCGGAATTCAGCGTGAGGTGAACCCTGCTGCTGCACCAGTCGTTCAGACTTACACGTGTCCAATGCATCCGGAAGTGCGGCAGGACAAACCTGGTTCGTGTCCGAAGTGCGGCATGTCGTTAGAGCCAGTTACGGTAACAACGGCGCCGCAAAAGATTGAATACACCTGCCCGATGCATCCGGAGATCGTGCGTGATGCGCCGGGCAATTGTCCGATCTGCGGTATGGCCCTGGAGCCGCGGACCGTCACTCTTGATGAGGAAGGGAATCACGAGCTAAAGGATATGCGACGGCGCTTTTGGATTAGCGTCGTACTTACGATTCCACTCTTCGTAATTGGAATGAGTGACCTCCTTCCCGGCGCACCACTGCAGCGCATCGTATCGCCAGCGGTCCTGCCGTGGGTTCAATTCATCCTTGCTTCCCCAGTCGTTCTATGGGGTGGCTGGCCCTTCTTTGTGCGCTTCTGGCAGTCACTAGTTAACCGCAGCCTGAACATGTTCACGTTGATCGGGCTGGGCGTGGGAGTGGCTTATGTCTACAGCGTTGTGGGCGCACTGTTTCCGGATATTTTCCCGCATTCGTTTCGTGCTCACGGGGATACGGTGCCAGTTTACTTTGAAGCCGCCGCAGTAATCACAACTCTCGTTTTGCTGGGCCAGGTGCTGGAACTTAAGGCCCGCAGCCAAACCAGTTCGGCGATCAAAGCCCTACTCGGTTTAGCCCCAAAAACAGCCCGGCGGGTTGGGCCCGACGGCAGCGAGCAGGACGTACCGCTGGATCAAGTGCAGGTAGGTGATCTCTTGCGCGTTCGACCCGGTGAAAAGATACCGGTGGACGGCGTCGTTGTTGAGGGTAATAGCGCCGTGGACGAAGCGATGGTGACAGGTGAGCCCATTCCGGTTGAGAAAAAGGCTGGAGACCGTGTTATCGGCGCGACTGTTAATGGCACTGGAAGTCTGATCATGAAAGCTGAGCGAGTAGGTTCCGAAACTCTCCTCTCTCAGATCGTTCAAATGGTTGCGGAAGCCCAGCGCAGCCGCGCTCCGATTCAAAAACTCGCTGATATGGTCGCGGCCTATTTTGTTCCCGCCGTAATTCTGATCGCCATCGTCACCTTCATCGTGTGGGCCATTGTCGGACCGGAACCTCGTATGACTTATGCGATCGTGAACGCTGTCGCAGTGCTGATTATCGCTTGTCCCTGTGCTCTAGGGTTAGCTACTCCCATGTCAATCATGGTCGCCACCGGGAAAGGCGCGCAGGCCGGGGTGCTTTTCAAAAACGCTGAAGCGATCGAAGTGCTTCGAGATGTTGACACTTTGGTGGTGGACAAGACAGGAACGCTTACAGAAGGGAAGCCCAAACTCGTCACAGTTGCTCCCGTCGCCGGTGTGAAAGAGGACGAGTTACTACGCTTCGCTGCGAGCCTGGAAAGGGGAAGTGAACATCCCTTGGCCGCAGCCATTGTTTCGGGCGCTCAAGAGCGTGGGGTTGGAGTAGTCAACACACAGTCGTTCGAGTCAATCACAGGCAAAGGAGTGAAAGGGCAAGTTGATGGGCGCCCAGTAGCTCTGGGAAACCGCGCCTTGCTGGATGATCTGGGGATCGACGCTGGCAAATTGATTGAGCAGGCGGAGAAGTTTCGCGCGGACGGTCAAACTGTGATGTTCGTCGCTATTGATGGTAAAGCGGCGGGGCTCATAGGCGTTGCTGATCCTATAAAGGAGAGTACGCCTGAAGCTATTAAGCAACTTCATGAAGAGGGAATCCGAATCGTAATGATGACGGGCGATAGCCGCACCACAGCTAACGCAGTGGCCGCCAAGCTAAATATCGACGAGGTTGTTGCCGAAGTGCTGCCCAATCAGAAGGCGGAAACTGTTAAGCGCTATCAGGCGGAAGGCCACAAGGTTGCGATGGCGGGGGACGGTATCAACGATGCGCCGGCGCTGGCCCAGGCCCACGTTGGCATCGCGATGGGAACAGGAACCGATGTGGCGATGCAGAGCGCGAGTGTGACCTTAGTGAAAGGTGATTTGCGCGGCATCGTAAGGGCGCGCAAGTTAAGCCGCGCCACCATGGGCAACATCAAGCAAAACCTTTTCTTCGCCTTTATCTACAACGTGATGGGTGTTCCGATTGCCGCGGGTGTCCTTTATCCGTTTACCGGCTTACTGCTCAACCCGATGATTGCAGCAGCGGCGATGAGCTTCAGTTCCGTTTCGGTGATCGGCAACGCTTTGCGACTTCGGCGAGCCCAGCTGTAATAGGAAAACAGGGCGCTTTAATTGACAGACCTCCAAGCAGCACCCTGCTGCTCTGGCTTGGTATATGTGTTCTGTCGCACAGACCGAGCGAGTGCTGCAGCGTTTGCTTTGGCGCGGCACTTGTGCCGGTTCATTGCTGGCTGTTAACCGACTGTTTATTGGCAATTGCTTACGGAGGATTTTAGACATGAAGAAACTACTGATCGCGTTCGTGGTGCTTACGGTGTTCACTCTAGCTTGTGGCTCGAAGGACACCACGAGCGGAAAAGTGCTCAAGAGCGCTCCCGCAGGAAACAACCTGACGGTATCGCTGGCCACGAGTGACGGGGTTCTCAAAAAGGGCAAAACCGAGTTCACACTTACGTTCGCAGATTCTGCGGGTAAGCCTGTTGATGTCGGCGCAGTAGCTTTGACATTTCACATGCCCCAGATGGGGACGATGTCTGAGATGAATGACGCTGCGACCTTCACTACCACCGAAGCACCGGGCATTTATCGTGGGAAGGCGGACATCGAAGTTGGAGGTGAGTGGCAAGTTAAGATCACGTATGAAGGGGCAGCGGGCCGTGGTCAGGCGTCGTTTCCCATCACGGCGCAATGAAGAGATTCCAAATCGCCAACGCCGATTGACTTGCTTGCAAGAAAGTTAACGCATCC
>JANLZV010000080.1:0-1649 GCA_031366425.1 Pyrinomonadaceae bacterium
ACGAAGTTGGCATATGGCCAACGCGAGTTTATTCGCCCTGTCCTCCTCCTCAGAATTTCAACCAAGATTTTAATTCCGCTTCGACCCTCCGACCAATCAAGGATATCGAACCAATGAGTGAACAGTGGAACCGGAACAGTACCGTATTCGTCTCCTGTATCGCCGCGCTCGCACTGATTTTGCTGGGAGTTGGGCTGATTTCTACCATTGGGCTGCCCCTTCTAACTAATTCAGGGTTGGTTGCCTGGATCGTTTTGGTGGTGCTGACGCTGGGGGCCAGCCGGTTCACTGTTGCGCTCAGCAACAACGTGGGTGTAAGCCAAAGCCGAAAGTCGGTTGCGGACGCGTTTATTTTCCTCGCAGTGATTCTCTATGCGGTGCCTCCCGCAAACACGGCCGGGCCAGCGACCTTGCTTGCCGGGATCGTAGGATTCGTTTCCACGTATGGGCTGACCAGCCGTAAAGAATCCATTTCAACCACCGCAATCGCGGTCATCTCGACCTTTGTGTCAGCTTCCTGCTATGGCTTTCTCGTAAATATTTTTGCGCAGGAATCTTCGCGCAATGCCGGCCAGGGACTACCGCTGAATGTCTTCCTCGTGCCGCTTTGCGTTTTGGCAGTGCTCCAATATTTCCTCAGCACTCTGGCCACCGCTCACTTCCTTAACCTCGTAGACGGCAAGCCGCGAGTTTTGCCTTCGCAGGAGAGCCTTGTTTGGAGTCTCACTACCCAGATCGCCGGCGCCGCTTCAGCAGTACTGTTTTTCGCCGGCATCGACGGCGCCGGGCTGCCATACATTCTGCTCGGCCTCTTGATTACCGGCCTGGTCCATCTGCTCTACCGCTTCAATGAAAAGCGGCTCAGCGAGATTAGGCGCGGTGAAGCCGAACAGCGAAAGCATGTGGAGGAAATGGCTACGATCCACATGAACACGATCGAATCGCTGGCGATCGCGATCGACGCAAAGGACCAGACGACGCATGGTCATGTGCGGCGCACCCAGATTTATGCCTCGGAGATGGGGAAACTGCTCAAGGTAGGCGGCCCCGAACTTCAAGCACTGTTCGCAGGTGCGTTGCTCCACGACATCGGCAAGCTGGCTGTGCCCGAATACATCCTCAACAAGCCTGGCAAACTAACCGAGGCGGAGTTTGCGAAAATGAAAATCCACCCGACGGTCGGCGGCGACATCTTGCGCCGGGTTAACTTCCCTTATCCGGTGGAGGACATCGTTCGCTACCATCACGAAAAGTGGGACGGCAGTGGTTATCCAAAGGGACTGAAGAACGAAGCAATTCCCTTAGTGGCCCGAATCATCTCGGTAGTCGATTTTTATGACGCTACGCGTTGCGACCGTCCATACCGCAAGGGCATGAAGCGAGAAGATTCATTGGGTCTGCTGAAGAACATGTCCGGCAGTGCTTTCGATCCTCGCATCGTGAGCAAGTTCATTGAACACGTCGAAGTGTTTGATCGCTTGATTGATGCGGAAGACATTCAGGAGCAGGTAACTACTGGCTTGATTTCATCGCGATCGGCGTATGAAATCTCAAAGCTGCCAAACGCCGAAACGCAAGCGGGCTTGGCCGCAAAAGCCGTCAGGGGCGAACTCTCTTCGAACCAGGCAGCCAACGCTGTTCGTCAACGG
>JANLZV010000102.1:0-1926 GCA_031366425.1 Pyrinomonadaceae bacterium
AACGGCTCGTCCATCCATGATCCGATTTCGCCCACGAGATTCGCCGCCAGGTTGGCGCTCAGACGTTCTTCGTGATGATCGGTGCCGAGAAACTTCGCCACCGCGCGGGCGTAGGACGATTCATCAAAGGAGGATTCGGCAAACGATATCGAAAACGTTTTCACCGGCTCCGAAGAAGATTCAACCGCGAGTGCCGCGACCGTCGAAGAGTCCACCCCGCCTGACAGCAACACACCCAGCGGCACGTCTGAAACCAGACGCAGCCGCACCGATTCCGCCAGCAACTCTCGTAAATGTTCCGCGGCTTCAGCTTCAGATGGCGGTGGCTGCTTCGTTTGGTAACTCAGCCGCCAGTAGCAACGCGTTTCAACTTTGCCATCTTCAAGCGTTAGCGTGTGCGCCGCCGGCAGTTTGTTAATGCCTTGATAGATCGTGAGCGGCGCGGGCACATAGTCGAAGGAAAGGTACTGTCTGAGCGCCTGCAAATTCAGCGAGGTGTGAACAGACGGATGGGCCAGCAAAACTTTCGGCTCGGATGCAAACAGGAGCGTGTTATCAAACACACCCCAATAAAGCGGCTTCTCGCCGAAGTAGTCGCGGGCCAGCAAGAGCCTTCGCTTGCGGCTGTCCCAAAGGGCAAACGCAAACATGCCGTTTAGTCGATCAACCATCGCATCGCCAAACTCTTCGTAGAGATGTGGCAGCACTTCGGTGTCTGACTGGCTGCGAAAGCTGTGACCGCGTTGCTCGAGTTCACTGCGGAGTTCGCGATAGTTGTAGATTTCGCCGTTGAGGACTACGGCGATGCTCTGATCTTCGTTGTAGACGGGCTGCTCACCGGTAACCAGATCGATAATGGCGAGACGCCGCATGCCGAGCGCGACGCTCCCCGAAACCAGCAAGCCCTCGGAATCGGGCCCACGATGGACCATGCGCTCGCACATTGAGTGCAGCAGATCCCGCGCGCCATCAGGTGGCGGTGTGCGCGAATCAAGATTGGCCCAACCGGTTATTCCACACATAAGAATCTGCAAGTGAAGCGTGATGAGTGATGAGTGATGAGTAATAAGTAACAGATTTCTTCAATACCTAATCACCACCAGAACTTTTCTTACTCATCACTCATCACTCTTCACTCTTCACTCTTCACCTTCTTCCTCGTCACGTCTCGAACCCGATCTTCTCGCGTACCGCATAAATCGATTTCGACTGGGATTCGTGGTAGGTGCGCACCAACATTTCAGCCAACAAACCCATCAGCAAAAACTGCACGCCGATCGCCAGCATCACCACCGCAATTACCGGCAGCGGCGTCAAAATAAACGACACGCCTTCCCATAGTTTCAGAAACGTAGCCCAGACGCCCGCGATTACAGAGAGCGCGATCGCGATCATCCCAAAGGTGCCGAAGATGTAGATCGGTTTCGTTTGATACGACGCCATAAACTTGATCGTCATCAAATCGAAGACCACTTTAAACGTCCGCGAAAGTCCATACTTCGACTTCCCCATCGTGCGCGGATGATGAGCCACAGGTATCTCAGCCACGCGAGCGCCTTCCCATGAAGCGAGGATCGGGATGAAGCGATGCATCTCACCGTAAAGCCTCACGCCGGCCAGCGACTCGAGCCGGTAAGCCTTCAAGGTGCAGCCGTAATCATGCAATGGCACGCCGCCAATCCACGAAATCAGTCGGTTAGCAATCATCGACGGAATTTTCCGAGTGATGACTTTGTCCTGGCGATGTTTGCGCCAACCTGAAACGACGTCGTACCCCTCGTCAAGCTTATCGAGCAACCGCGAGATGTCGGCCGGATCGTTTTGCAGTTCCGCGTCCATGGGGATCAGAACCTGGCCCATGGCCGCATCAATACCAGCAGCCATCGCGGCGGTTTGCCCGTAGTTTCTCTTAAGCGCCACCACCCG
>JANLZV010000140.1:0-5526 GCA_031366425.1 Pyrinomonadaceae bacterium
GGTGCCCGAGCTGTTGCCGGTCAAAGGCATCGACTATATCGGCCCGCTGCCGGCCGAGGTGCAGGAGATCACGGTGTTCGCCGGCGCGCTGCCGATATTACGTTTCTGATCGTCCTGACCGCCGCGGCGGGATTTGCCCTCGGTTCACGGGCGAGCATCGATTACGCCTTGCTGGGCAAGGCGATGTTTGGCATCGCACTCCTGTCATCAGGGATTGCAACGCTCAATCAATACATGGAGCGCGACCTCGATCTGCTAATGCGACGCACGGCGAACCGCCCACTCCCATCCGGCAAACTGATGCCGTGGGAAGCGCTCGCTTTTGGTGCTACGTTAACGGTGCTGGCCGAGGTCTACCTCTCAGTGCTGGTTAACCCTTTATCCGGACTGCTGGGTTTGACAGTGATCGCGGGTTATCTCTTTGCTTACACGCCACTCAAGACCAGGACCTCGCTGTCGACGATGGTTGGCGCCTTCCCGGGTGCGGTGCCGCCATTAATCGGTTGGGCGGCCGCGCGGGGATCGATTGGACTCGAAGCCTGGGTGTTATTTGCGATTTTGTTTCTCTGGCAATTTCCACATTTTCTCGCAATTGCATGGATGTATCGCGAAGATTATTCGCGCGCCGGCATCCTCATGTTGCCGGTAGTCGAACCAGATGGGCGCGTGACCGGACAACAAATCGTGCTTTACACGCTCATGCTTTTGCCGGTGAGTTTGCTGCCCACCTTCCTGGGTATTTCGGGCAAAATTTATCTGTACGGCGCGATTGTGCTAGGACTGCTTTTCCTTTACAGCAGTGTGCGAGCGGCATTTTCCAAATCGCGACAAGAAGCGCGGCGGCTGTTGCTGGCTTCAGTGATCTATCTACCGCTCTTGTTCATTTTGATGGTCATCAATCGGTGAAAAAGTTAAGTAGGACAGGCATTCCTGCCTGTCCAAACGTATCTGGCATGCTAGTCAAGGACAGACAAGAAAGACAGACAAGAATGTCTGTCCTACACAAGGAGATCTAACCGATGGGACGAGCTCTTGCGGTTATTATCTGGATCCTGACGCTGGGTTCAGTCAGTCTCTTCTTCGTTAAGAAGTGGTGGTTTCCAGTAGCCATTTCTGAGCACGCACCGGCGCTTGATCGCCAGTTTCTGCTGACGATCATCGTCGTCGGTCTGGCTTTCACCGCGGCGCAGATCGGACTTGGGTGGATGGTCTGGAAATATCGAGACCGCGGCCAGACGGAACGTGCGACCTACACTCACGGAAGTAATCGGCTCGAAGTTGTTTGGACGATCGTCACCGCCGTCATCTTCATTGGACTTGCTGTGATGGGCCAAAGCGTCTGGGCCTCGCTCAGATTTTCCGAAGCTCCCGCCGGCGCCTTTCAGGTTGAGGTGGTGGCGCAGCAGTTTCAGTGGAACTTTCATTACGCCGGCAAAGACGGCGTCTTTGGCCGCACCCATCCCACTTTGATTGACGACTCCGCTCTCAATTTCGTCGGCCTCGACGAAGCCGATCCAAGCGCCAAGGACGACGCCGTGCATAGCGTGATCGCGATTCCTGCGGGCCGTCCCGTGGAACTCACCCTTCGTTCGAAGGATGTGATTCACAATTTCTGGGTCCCGCAACTCCGCTTCAAACAGGATCTCGTTCCGGGGATGGCCATTCGAGTGCACTTCACCGCCAACACGCCCGGTAAGTATGAACTTGCGTGCGCCGAACTTTGCGGCCAACTCCACTTCAAAATGCGCAGCTTCATGCTGGTGCTTCCGCCTGAAGAGCATGCGGCGCTCATGCTTCTACCGCAGGATCAGTTTCAAACGCGCGTGACCGAACTGTTGGCCCAATACAAATTGCCGGTCTCGAATTACTGAGGTCGAGCTAATTCACCGGCTGCGAAAGCTGGCAATTCCAAATTCGGGCAATACCCACGAGGAGATAACGGATGTCAGGAGAAACGCACGAAACGCACGGAGCAGTGCACCGGCACGAGCCGCCCACCAGCTTCATTCGTAAGTACATCTTCAGCCTGGATCACAAGGTTATCGGCATCCAGTACATAATTCTTGCGCTCACCGCAGTGCTCGTCGGCATGACGATGTCGGTGTTGATGCGCATGAATTTGTCCTGGCCGGGAACGAATTGGCCCATCCTCGGGACGCTCTTTCCGGGCGGCGCGCCGGGCGGCATGATGACGCCGGAATTTTACCTGTCGCTGGTGACGATGCATGGGACCATCATGGTCTTCTTCGTGTTGACTACGGCGCCTCAGGGCGGGTTTGGCAACTATTTTCTGCCGATTCAGATCGGGGCCGAAGACATGGCTTTTCCGGTGCTGAACATGTTGTCCTTTTGGGTCACGTTAGTCGGCTTTATAGTGATCCTTGCAGCCATCTTTTTCTCGGGTGCGGAATCCACCATAGGACCGATTGGAGGTTGGACCGGATATGCGCCGCTGAGTGCACTCGGACAAATTGCCGGGCCTGGGCAAGGGATGGGGCTGAACCTGTGGATTATCAGCATCGCCATTTTTTGTGTTGGTTCGCTTCTCGGCGCGCTTAACTTCATCACTACTTTGCTGAACATGCGCGCGCCTGGCATGTCGCTAATGCGAATGCCGCTGACCTGTTGGGCGTGGTTTACCACTGCGGTACTCGCGCTACTTTCGTTTCCAGTGTTGCTCGGCGGCGGAGTGTTGCTCTTACTCGATCGTACTGCGGGCACGAGTTTCTTTATTCCCGGTGGGCTCTACGTGAGCGGCGTGCTTTCCGGCACTTCGCCCAATTTCCCGATTCACACCGGGGGCTCGCCCATCCTTTGGCAGCATCTGTTTTGGTTCTTCGGTCATCCGGAAGTTTACATCGCCATTCTTCCCGGCATGGGCGCTACGTCTCATATCCTCTCGACCTTCGCGCGCAAACCGGTGTTTGGCTATCGAGCGATGGTTTTTGCGATCTTCGCGATCGGCCTGCTAGGGTTTTTCGTTTGGGGCCATCACATGTTCATCAGCGGCATGAGCCCTTATTCGGCCATGACGTTTTCAATTCTGACGCTCTCTATTGGTGTGCCTTCAGCGGTTAAGACCTTCAACTGGCTCGGTACGCTATGGGGCGCGCGAATTCGTTTTGCCACCCCGATGCTGTTTGCGATCGGCTTCGTTTCCTTGTTCGTCGCGGGCGGTATTACTGGTCTGGTGCTCGGCCAGAGTTCGCTCGACCTGCCGATGCACGACACGTATTTCGTCACCGCGCATTTTCATCTGGTGATGGGCGTGGCTTCGATCTTCGGCATGTTCGCGGCGACCTACTTCTGGTTCCCGAAAATGTTTGGCCGAATGATGAACGAACGGATGGGCCAGATTCATTTCTGGGTAACTTTCATCGGCGTCTATTGCATTTTCGTGCCGATGCATACGATGGGAATCGTGGGTATGCCGCGCCGCTTTGCACAGTTTACTGAGTATGAATTTCTGGCAAAGTTGCACCCGCTCGTGGTGTTTGTTTCGATCGCCGCGATCCTGACTGTAATCGCCCAGATAATTTTTTACTTCAATTTGATCTGGAGTTTGTTTAAGGGCAAGAAGGCGGGCGCCAATCCCTGGGAGGCGACCACGCTCGAATGGATTACTGACAGTCCGCCGCCGCACGATAATTTCGCGGGGGTGATACCGACCGTTTATCGAGGCTCGTATGAATTTGCGGTGCCCGGGGCGCCTAACGATTACTTAATGCAAACCGAGCCAGATCCAGGCGAAGAGGGAGTTCGGGTAACTGAGGGGGCAGGGAATGGCCACAACGGTCACCGGCACTAAGCCGCTCATCAAAACGTCGTTTGGCGGCGGAGCTGGACGGCGCGGGCCAAACGGGAATGGTTTGCCGAAGCGAAACGGCGATCACGCCGCGTCGCGCCTGCAGTCGTCGGCGAACCGCTACCGGATCGGAATGTGGGTGGCGCTCGCGTCGATCCTGATGATGTTTACGGCGTTAACGAGTGCTTACATCGTGCGCGCCGGATCGTCGAGCGACTGGCAAACGTTGGCGATGCCGCGCGTCTTATGGTTGAGCACCGCGCTAATCTTAATCAGCAGTGGCACGCTTGAATTCGGCCGGCGAAATTTGAAGGCCGCCTATTTGAACAGCCACAAAACCTGGTTGATGGCTGCCATGGCGATTGGATTTGCCTTTCTCGCGTCGCAGCTATTCGCGTGGCGACAACTTGCGCAACAGGGGATCTACGTCTCGAGTAATCCGCACAGCTCCTTTTTTTATTTGCTGACGGCGACTCACGGCGTGCATCTGGTCGGCGGATTGCTCGCTCTGCTGTTTATGTTTTTGCGCGCTCGTCCGGCGGAAGCGAACGCGTTAGCCGTGGCGAAGCGGCAGGCTGCCGTAGACGCGGTGACGATCTATTGGCATTTTCTGGCAATCCTTTGGATCTACTTATTTGTGCTGCTGTTTTTCTGGCATTCGTAGCTAAGTTCGATGGCAAGCAGGCGCCGCGCGCCGGCTCTACTCTATTCTTCGGGAGGTGACAGGTGAGTACTGAAGCACGCGCAGTACATTTTCCGGCGGCCGACTGGGATGGCGGGACGCACCCGTATCGCATTGGTCATCGCAAGCTCGGAATGTGGTTGTTCATTGTTTCCGACTCATTGACGTTTTCGGCGCTCCTGATGGGCTACAGCTACCTGCGCGCGTCAAACGTCTGGCCCACGCCGTTTCATTTTTACCCGAGCATCGTCTTTTCCTCAGTGATGACTTTCTGCCTGCTGTCTTCGAGCCTGACGATGGTGTTTGGCGTTTCGGCTTCAAGCCGCGGAGACCACGCGGCCACCCGCAAATGGATTCTCGCGACCATATTTTTTGGCGTCGCGTTTCTGGTGCTGCACCTGATCGAGTGGAACCATTTGATCCATGAGGGGCTGACGCCCTTTAGCCTGCCGGCTGAATGGGTGACGCAATACACCGCGGCCGACGGCACCCTGCCATCGCCATTGTTTGGCGCAACGTTCTTTGCGATCACAGGCTTGCACATGTTTCACGTTGCCACGGGGGCGATTTATCTCGCCGTCGTGGCGGCCCGCGTTAAGAAGCTGAAACACGAAGACGTCGAGATTAGCGGTCTCTATTGGCACTTCGTCGACCTGGTGTGGATGTTTGTTTTCCCGTTGATCTACATCATGTCTGTTCACATCGAAGGACACTGACGGCCTAAGGGAGGAAACGGATGAGCGCACACGTGGAAGAACACGAACACTTCGCCGGCAGCAACAAGCTGTTCACTTCAATCTGGTTCTGGCTCGTAATCATGACTTTGATCGAAATCGGGCTCGCTTACAAGCCTATGCCGATCCATTTCATGTTAACGATTCTGCTGGGCCTGTCAGTGATCAAGGCCGCGCTGATCGTGGCCTACTTCATGCACCTGAAATTTGAGCGCCTGAGTTTGATTTTGACGATCGTGCCGATGCTGGTGATGTGCATCTGCCTGCTGTTTGTTTTCTTTCCTGACAGCTTCAGGTCATCGGAA
>JANLZV010000142.1:0-6658 GCA_031366425.1 Pyrinomonadaceae bacterium
ATCTCGCCCTGCAAATCGGTCCGGTAGACCTTGGTGTTCATGCTCTTCAATCGATCCAACACAGCCTGAGACGGATGACCGTAGCGGTTCCACTCGCCACACGAAATGATCGCCACCTGAGGCTTCACGCGATCGAGAAAATCCTGCGCGCTGGCATACTTCGATCCGTGATGCGCAACCTTCAGAATCTTCGCCTTCAGATTCACGTCCTTCGTCAGCATTTGGTGTTCCGTCTGCTCTTCGGCATCCCCAGGCAAGAGCATGGAAAACTCGCCGTAGTCGAGACGGACGAAGACTGAGTTTGCGTTAGGGAGATTGCCGCCGGTCTTCATTTTGTCTCGCGTGAACAGCGGCTCAGTCGGACCAATGATCGTGAGTCGAGCGCCGCCGCCTAGATCGATTTTGAAACCGGCCTGGGCTTTTTCGTAGTGCGCGCCGGTTTGTGTGATCGCTTCTTTGTATTCGTCGTAGAAGCGTGTGATCACACCCGCCTTGTCTAGTTTCTTGTTGGCCGCCTTGTTAATTAATGGCTTTTGACTTGCCGGAGTTGCCGTGGGTTTTGCGCTCTTGCTCGCGGGCGCGAGCGATGCGGGCACATCGGGTTCTTCGCCGTTATCGATCACGTTGAGAACTTTGATTCCTTTGAAGACTTCGTCTGCGCCGCCTAGATGATCCGGATGCGGATGCGTGCCGATGAAATAGTCGAGCTGGGAAACGTTGTACCGCTTGAGCGCTTCGAGCACGGCTTTGCCTTTGCCCGTATCACCCGCATCAATTAGGACCGATTTTCCGGCTGGTGAAATGATCAGAATGGAGTCGCCGTCAACCGGTCCCACGTCCAAAATGTGAACCTGCAACTCCCCGCCCGACGCCGGCGGCGGCTTCGTCTTCCACCACGGCAACGCATACTTCCAGCCGACGTATCCGCTGGCGCCCAACACAACTACGAGCACCGCGATTGCGCAACCGCACCCTTTTATCCCTCGCGCCAAAAAAGCACCCCTTAGCTAATTGCCGATCAGTTTTCCGTCACCACTGCTTCATGATCTCGTTCCCACAACGTCTCCGCTTCGCGCGTAATCCGCGTTGGATAACGATCAGTCCAACAAGCAACGCACGATGCATCCGCTCGAACACCGATTGCCTCAACCATCCCGTCGAGTGACAGGTAGCCAAGCGAATCGGCTTCGATGAACTTGCAGATTTCGTCTACTGACATTTGCGCCGCGATCAGATCAGCTTTGTTAGGCGTATCGATTCCGTAGTAACACGGACTGATCGTCGGCGGACAACTGATGCGCAAGTGGATCTCTTTCGCGCCGGCCTCGCGCACCATCCGCACTATCTTTTTCGAAGTTGTCCCGCGCACGATTGAATCATCAATTAGCACCACTCGCTTGCCTTCGATCAGATGTCGAACGGGATTGAGCTTGATGCGCACACCGAACGAGCGAATGGATTGCCGCGGCTCAATAAACGTCCGCCCTACATAATGATTGCGCACGAGGCCGAATCGAAAACTGATTCCACTCTGCGCCGAATAGCCAATCGCGGCGACTGTGCCTGAGTCTGGCACGGGTACGACCAGGTCAGCGTCGGCTGGTTGTTCGATCGCCAGTTGCTTGCCCATCTTGTGCCGCGATTCATTTACCGAGTGGCCGTAAATCAGCGAATCCGGACGCGCAAAATAAACGTGTTCGAAGAGACACATCGACGACTGTTGTTTTTCCAACGGATGCGAGGAACGCAAACCGTCAGCGTCGATCACAATCATTTCGCCCGGTTCGACGTCGCGCACATACTGCGCGTCGATCAGATCAAACGCGCACGTTTCTGAGGCAACTACCCACGCGTCTCCCAAACGTCCGAGCGCGAGCGGCCGAAAGCCGCGCGGATCGCGAATCGCAATCAGCTCTGTCGGGGTCAGGAACAACATTGAAAACGCGCCTTCAGTGTTGCGCAAAACTTCGGGGATGGCTTCACGCACTGACGCAGCTTTTGAACGCGCCACGCCATGCAGGATCACTTCCGTATCTGAAGTAGCGGAAAAGATGGCGCCTTCGCGTTCGAGTTTGCGGCGCTCTTCGCGTGCGAAAGGGAGATTGCCGTTGTGACAGACGGCGATCTGGCCATGCTGGCAGGTGACGAGAAACGGCTGCGCTTCGCGAATGGAAACTTCGCCCGCAGTGGAGTAGCGCACGTGGCCAATCGCATTGGCGCCGGTCAAGCGATCGAGCGTTGACTGATCAAATGCATCGGCGACGTGACCCATCGCGCGTTCCTGCCGCAGCTCAGATTCGTTAGACGTGACGATCCCGCACGACTCCTGACCACGATGCTGCAAGGCATACAGGCCCAGATAGGTTAGGCGCGCCGCATCCGCGTGGCCATAGATGCCGAAGACGCCGCATTCGTCTCTGAATTTGTCGAGTGCTACGTCCAATCCTTCTTCGCGCCGGCGGCCGCCGCTCACCTCAGTTTTCTTTTCACGATTGCGGTTCCGAGCTTACTTCGCATTCTCAAACGTTTCAACTCGCACGGCGCTCAGGCATACACAAACAATCGTGCATTCGGTATCATGACTTCCGCTCCCCTGGAATGCGAACCGATTCGTACGACTACCAACACAAAAGTTTCGGGAGAATTTGAGTCGATGAAAAATGGTTTCGGGTTGGCAGCGCTGCCACTCGCACTGATTGTCTTGACAGGAAATCCTGGCGCCCTCAATCGAGCGTCAGAGTCTGTCTCAAAAGGCGAACTACTGGAACCCGCGGCTGCGAGCGCCGGTTCGCTTTACTCTAAACACTGCGCGTCGTGTCATGGTCGTGACGGACGTTCGAAGACCTTGAAAGCAAAGTTCAACCACGCCCGGGATCTCACCGATTCGGCGTGGCAGGGCAACGTCACTGACGAGCGCATCTTCAACTCGATCATGAATGGTAAAGGAAAGAAGATGCCCGGCTACCGCCGGAAACTTTCAGAAGCGGAAATTGATTCACTGGTCGCATACGTACGTGGGTTGAAGCGATAGCCGGCATTTAAACGTGAAAGCAAAAAGCACCCTCTACAGCCTGCTGACCCTGCTGCTACGCGCTGGGCTGGTGCTCGCACTGTTCGCCGGCGGCTGGTTGATCTACCGCGAGTTGCCGTCGCCGCCCGCCGGCGCCACGCAAGCATCGAACAATGAAACAACCGTGCAGATTTTTCTGCGACCCTCTGCGGCCCTGGGGGCTGGAGCGCTCGACATCACAGTTGATTTCTATCCAGTAGATGTCGTGGCAGTTCGCAATGAATATTTCACCGAGCGCCGTGCCGGCAAGCGGTTCGACGATTTTTTGAGTGAACGCATGGATGGCCGCAAGACCGTCACCGTTAAGTTGGACCAACAGGGACAGGCGCTGGCGATTCTCAAAACCGGTAACTGGTGGATCCACGCCCAAATGGACGCCGAAGAAGAATTAGAGTGGCGACTCCCGGTGAGTGTCGGCGGGCACAAACAAATCGTCGAACTCAGTTCGCAGAATGTCTACACCAGGGCCAGGAGTTTTTGAGTAACGGGTGGAAACCATCCATTAACTGCTGGGCCCCTGGTCTCCCGCAGGCATTTGGCATCTCATGAAAGCCCTCAGAGTTGAAGCAAAAAAGCTCCGGCTGCGCGAAATCGAAAAACCGCTCGGCGGCGGTGAGGCTTTGGTGCGCGTACATCTCTCGGGAATTTGCAATACCGATCTTGAAATTGCCGGCGGCTACGCGAAGTTCAAAGGAACTATCGGTCACGAGTTTGTCGGCGTGGTGGAGGAGGCTCCTGCTGACTCAATGCTGGGCCAACGTGTGGTCGGCGAAATCAATGCGGGCTGCGGCAAGTGCGAGCTTTGCAAAACGGGTGATTCGCGCCACTGCGCGGATCGGACGGTGCTCGGAATCGTCGGTCGTGACGGCGCTCATGCTGAGTATTTAAGACTGCCGATCGCGAACCTGATCGCCGTTCCGGATGAAATCGAAGACGAGCATGCCGTCTTCACCGAGCCTCTTGCTGCCGCGTGCGCAATTCTGGAACGCGTGGCGATCGACAAGGACAAGCGCGTAGCGGTAATCGGCGATGGAAAGTTAGGCCTGCTGTGCGCCCAGGTGATCACGTTAACCGGAGCTGGGGTTTTGCTGATTGGCAAACACGCCGAGAAGCTGCGCATCGCGGAACGACGCGGCATTGAAACTTCGCTACCGAAGGAAGCTGCGAAACGAAAACGAGAATTCGACGTCGTGGTTGAAGCTTCGGGCTCGCCTTCAGGCTTTGCCGCGGCGTTGGAAATTTTGCGGCCCCGCGGGGTATTGGTTTTGAAGTCAACTTTCGTGGCGACCGATCCGGCCACAATCGAACAGGCGCGGCTGGTAGTTGATGAAATTTCGATCGTCGGCTCGCGCTGCGGGCGTTTCCAGCCGGCGCTGGACCTCTTGAAGAAAGGCGCGGTCGATATTGATAGCTTGATCAGCGAGGAGTATTCGCTGGCGAAGGGTCTACATGCGATGGATCGCGCCAGTAAAAAGGGCGTTATGAAGGTGTTGCTGCGCCCGTAAGGAATTGTCATCAGAGAACGTGGAGCAGCGCCATGCTGATCGACATTACGGCCCACCTGCTCATCTGTTCTGTTACTGCTGTCGGCCGCGACTGATCTTTTGCCCCTTGCTGGCGCATTGGCTATACTTCACTCCTTTCCTTGGCGCTCCGCTGATCACTACATGAAGTGATCATTCTTGAGAGTGCGACCTGCAGTTTTCTTGAAGGTGGTGTTTTATGTTCGAGTCAGCTAACGACCAATCCACGATTGATGAGCGGGCGATCTTACGAAAGCTTCGCGTTTGGATCATCGCCCTCGGCACAGCCTGTCTGGTAGCCGGAATCGGCATCGGCGCTCTGCTTTCAGGACGTCCTACAGTCGCCCAAAATGAGTCAGGCGTGACCCATGCGCCCGACGCGTTGTCGGCTTCCTTTGCGGAAATTGCGCGCCGGGTTGAACCGGCGGTGGTGAACATCGAAACGATCGGGCCGACGCCTGAAGTGGCGGTGAAAGATCCCGATGAGAGCGAAGACCAGACAGCCAACAATCCACTGCTCGACATGTTTCGCCGCCAGGCGCGCCGCCCGGAACGCTCGGTCGGCAGTGGCTTTATTGTGAATGCCAAGGGCTACATTTTAACTAACGAACATGTAGTGGAAGGCTCATCGCGAATCATCGTAGGTTTGCAGTCTGGCGAAAAGTTTCGCGGCAAGGTAATCGGCATTGATGAAGAAACCGATGTCGCCGTAATCAAGATTGAAGCCGGCCGCGATCTTCCCACCGTCACTCTGGGCGACTCTAACGCCTCCCAGGTTGGTGATTGGGTGTTGGCGATCGGCTCACCCTTCGGTCTGGACCAGACAGTGACCGCGGGCATCATTTCCAAGAAGGAAAGAGAAACTCCTTACTTCACTCCGTTTCAACGGTTCCTGCAAACCGATGCCGCGATCAATCGCGGTAACAGCGGTGGACCACTCGTCAACATGCGCGGTGAAGTGATTGGTATCAATTCCCAGATCGCCACCTCTACCGGAGACTACAACGGGATCGGTTTTGCTCTACCCGCTACCGAAGCAGGTTTCGTTTATCGCCAGATCGTCGCCCAGGGGAAAGTTCGCCGGGGTTATCTGGGCGTAACGCTCGACTCCGTAAAAGAAGAGTACGCGCGAGTGTATGGCCTACCCGAAGCTAAAGGCGCGATTGTCATGGACGTTTATCAGACGAAAGACGGCGAGCCGACTCCGGCCTCGAAAGCGGGGATGGAAACTAACGACATCATCACTGAATTCAACGGCCAACCAGTGATCAGCGCCCAGGACTTGATTCAGAAAGTTGCCGGTAGCCCGATCGGTGAGTCGGCTGCGTTTACTTTTCTTCGCGATCGCGACGGCAAACTCGAAAAGCATACTGCAAACGTGGTGCTCGGTGAGCGTCCGCCACCGCAGCAGCAGGGCCAAGCGGCCGACCCCGCGCCCGCAAAGAACAAAGAAGCCGATCCCAAAGGAAATGGATTGCGGCTCGGAGTCACGTTAGCCGAGTTGACTGCGCAATTGACGACTGAAAGACACCTAACCGGCGTTCGCGGTCTCTATGTTAAGGACGTCGATCCAAACGGACTTGCGGCAGAAGTGAGACTGCCGAATGGCGCTCCCGCACTTGGCGAGGGGGATGTGATTACGCGCCTGAATCGCCTTCCGGTAACGACGCTGGCTGACTTTCAGCGCGTGCTAAACGGCCTTAAGCCCGGCGATCCAATCGTGCTTCAAGTCGCAACTTATTCCCGAGCTCTTAACCGTGTCACCACCAGGGTGGTGCAGTTCACCTATCAATAAACCGATTCAAGTTTCGGGATCCGAACCGCTGAGGATTTTAAACCTAAAACTCGAAACTGAAATTCATAAAATGGCTCAAGCAAAAAAAGCTCTTTCAAAAAATACCGCCGGACGCTCATCACGCACGACGCGCGCTGGGGTAAAAACCTATCACAACTACATCGGCGGCAAATGGATCCCGAGCAGTTCCGGCGAAGTTTTTGAGAACATCAATCCGGCCAACACGGACGACGTTATCGGACGGTTTCCGCTTTCAACCAGCGACGACGT
>JANLZV010000164.1:0-2013 GCA_031366425.1 Pyrinomonadaceae bacterium
CCTGGGGAAATTGGATGTCGGTTAACCATCCGTTGAAAATGCAATTCTTCCGCTTTGCAAATTCAGGCGCGGCTTTAGTAGATGCGATGGGGGGAATAATCTTCGGTAGCGTGCCCGGCATCGCGATTATCTACCTGGTCAACTGGCCTGCGCGCGTGGCGGCGCCAGGAATCGTCCTGACGTTGTTGCTGACAACTGCGATCTACTTAGCCTCGCTGGTCGGCTTAGGCAATCGTCTCGAAGGCAAGCGCGAACGAATCGCGCAAGCCTTGTCGTAGCCACGCGCCGGGACCGGTCTACCCCACAGTCAGTTTTTTGCCGGCGACTTAATCAGCACCGTCCGGCCATCAATTGAGAGCAGCATCTCGCCGGAGAGTGCGAGGATTCCCTGCCTTCCCTCGGATACGAGCCGTTCCACGAGTTTGTAGAATTCCGGTGTGCCAAACTCGATAGTTTGATCAGGCGCTAGTTGCAGCTCGCGATCCAGGACGCTGGAATCCACCCAGCGATTGTTGCGCCGGAAAAAGGCGCGATCGCTAATCTGTTGGACGTTTGTGATCTCGACCCGCTGCATATTCTGCGAGTAGAAGGAATTGGAACGGTTGGCGCTGGCTTGCGACCGTTGCGCGCTGGCGTTCAAGCCTTGCGTGACTCCGCCCATCCCGCTGCGTGTGTTCTGAGCATTGTCCACCAGCGAGCGGCGCGCTTCTTCGGTGAGCTTGTCTCGCTGAGAAAAGTCGGTGCCTTCCATTGCCAGGAATGCAGTGTATTCAGTCAACACGCCATACTCGGTTGAAAGTCGGACGATCTCATCTACCAATTCTTTCAACTTCGGATCGATCGCGGCTGCCTCTGTCACATTGTGTGGCCCGGCCGCACTTCTCGCGGAATGATTGATCGCACTGGTCATGCGCGCCGTTCTAATGTTTGACGCGGCTACTCCGGCCACATTGTCAGCCCCTGCCTCGCTGATCGTTTCGACCAAGCGCGCAATTTTTCGGCTGGCCCACAGCCGCGGCACGAATGAATTACGAGTAGTCGAATTCTTCAGATCGAATTTGAGATCAAAGGTGCGCGGTGTGCCGAGGTAGTTTCCGCTGAGACGAAAATGCAGCGGCTCATTGTCCTGATATTGGCCCAGCAACACGATCTGATCGCCTTCAAACACGTCGTTGAGTTCGGCCGGCAAGAGTTCCCGGACGGCCCGCGTGGTCAATGCGCCCGCAGCGTCGAGCGTGGCGAGTTGCGGATCCGCCAGCACTGGTCCTGAAAGTTTGCGGAAGACTTGCGACACCTTCGCTTCCACGCTCTCGTTGGGAAATACAAAGGTGGGCGTGGCACGCGTGGCGTTGGCGATTGACGTCAGCAGCGGTGCGTTGACGTCGAACCCGACTCCAAAACTGAAGATGCGCCGGTGATGCACGTTTGCCGCTACCACGTCGTTGCGAATAGCTGTCTCGCGGGTTTCGCCGGCGGTAGGCAGTCCATCGGTCAGGAAAATTGTCAGCGGCAGCATTGCAGGCGTAGCCGGCTGATGCATTGCCTCGACCAGGGCGTCGTGAATGTTGGTGCCCCCGTCAGCCGTAAGCCGTTTGATATAGGCGCGGGCTGCGCCGATGGACTGTTTGCTCTTGATGACCGGTTGATTGGCAAAGCGGGCAGTGGTCTCAGAGTAGTCGATAATGTTGAAGGCTTCACCGTCCTCCAATCCTTCCACCACTTGCAGAGCGGCCGCGCGGGCCTGTTCAATTTTCTCCCCTTGCATGCTGCCGGAACGATCGATAACGATCGTCACCTCACGTTTAATAGTTGGGCCCGCAGCCCGCGCTCCAGCGGGCACTCCCGCCAGTAGTAAAAAATAACCGCCACCCACGCGCGGGTCAGGGTAAGCGAGAAGCGACGCAGTCAGGCCGTTGCCCTCCACGAGATAGGAGAGCCGAAACGGACCCGGGTCAAGCTTCTTGTCTCCGGCTACGCGCACGGCAGCCTGCTCGCGGCGCGCTTCGTCGCCGG
>JANLZV010000169.1:0-2089 GCA_031366425.1 Pyrinomonadaceae bacterium
CGTGCATTCTATCAACGAAACATCCGACACGGCATGCCGGTAATGCCAGCCCCATTAGCTAACCACTGAACGATAAATCGCAATCATTTTTTGCGCGAGGACTCTCTCGTCGAGTTGCGCCACCGCGGGGCGGCCGTCAATCCGCCTTTCGCGCCTTAGCGTTCGCTCCAAAGCGTCGGCAATGGTTTGGGGCCGATTATCGAGTGTAATTTCGCATCCTTCGACTTCCTTTATTCTTTCAACAACGTCACCAACTACAACGCTCACAATCGGGAGGTTGCAAGCTAGCGCTTCCTTTATGATAGTTGGTGACCCTTCCTGCCGCGAAGTGTTGAGCAGGACGTCACAGGCGAGCATCAATAAGAGGATTTCTCCATGTGGCCTATTCCACCCCAGAACCAATCGCGTGGGGAGGCGCTTGTTGAGGAGTTCCACCGATTCCTGTGCGAGGGAGTAGAGCTTTCGACGACAGTCCGGGCTGCCGACAAACAATGCCAGACGCTCGTCGGCAGGCAAAGCAAGTTTCGCTCGAGCTTCCGTTTGGGACATTTTTGGAATTGCTTCGAGATCAACGCCCGTGGGCTGAATGAGGGACGAGACCACGGATGGAAGATTTTTTTTCATGTGTTGTGAGAACACAACCAATGAATTGGCGAAACTCGCCAGATTATTGCTGACTGCCACAAGCAGGCGCCCCTGCCACGTCTGCTGGCCGTCGCGTGAGAGTATCCCTAACAGATCATCGCCATGGTAGGTAATGACCAGGGGCCAGCGTTTGGGCCACGGAATTAGGGCCGCTTGGCCAAATTGTGCATGGACGAGATCGAAGGTGGAACGATCGCGATAGGTTCGGTTGAATTGCCATAGGGCTTTTAGGTAATTGAGGGGGTTTCTGGCTCCACGAAAAGAAAACACTTCCACCTCCACGCCCGCTTGCCGCAGAAATTTTACTTGCTGGACGAGGAACGGCACACTGAACGGCGACTCCGGCGTTGGCCATTCGCTTGTTATCATCAAGACTCGGAGGCGAGATTGCGACATGGTCTAGTATCCTACACAGCCGAGGGAAACTTGAGAATTCCCCTGTCTGACCATCGTTTACGAAATTTGATTAAGCCGGATAAGAATCCAATGCCATATCCAAAATGTATCAGGCAAAAAGCGAGGGCAACATTTGGTGCCAGACGCCAACGGTCACGTTCAACGATAAGGGCAGTTGCGGAAACATTCCCGGCGATGTAGGCGGCTATGATTAACCCCAGCGACCAACGTCCGATTGGCATGAACGGCAAGATTGCGGCGTTGACAACCAGCGCCGCCACAAAGAGCGGCGGGAGGAACTGGTAAACGCGCATTTGGGCCGGATGTTTTTGCATCACGCGCACTTTCCAGTACCCATATTGATAATACTGTTTGAACAGCGATCGGGGCCGTGCGCGATTGTAGTAGGTTGATCTTATCATTGGGCTGAGCAGGATCCTTCCACCCTGTTCGCGCAGACGATAGTTGAATTCGTCGTCCTGATTGCGGACCTGTTCTTCGTCGAAAAGCCCAACCCTCTCGAAAACTTGTCTCGGCCATGCGCCCATATATACGGTGTCTGTCCAAGCTTCGCTGTCAAGATAGTGAAACTGTGCGCCGCCAACTCCGAAGCGCGAGCTCGTCGCGAGTGCCACTGCGCGGGCAAAAGCGGTTTCGCCGGCAGCCACCATGCGTCCGCCGACATTGTCCGCACCTGTTCTATGGAGCGCGTAGACGCATTGCTGTACATAATCCGGTGCTACTACGGTGTGGCCGTCCACCCGAACGATGATCGCGCCGGTGCTCCGATTCAGCGCTGCGTTGAAGCCGGTCGGCACGATTCGCTCAGGATTATCGATCGTTTGAAGCCTGACTTGCGGGTATCCGGCGGAGAGCGCTGCAATTATGTCGCGCGTCGAATCGTCCGACATCCCGTCGGCAATCAACACTTCGAGGTATTTATGTGGATAATCCTGCGTGAGTACGGCGCGAAGGCTTCGCGCAATAAATGATCCCTCGTTGCGGATCGGCATAATTACGCTTACGGTCACTGGAGCAAGGTCGCCGC
>JANLZV010000187.1:0-2347 GCA_031366425.1 Pyrinomonadaceae bacterium
GCTGTTGTCAAACAGCATTACCAGACGGACACTCGTCTCAGTCCGGGTCAGTTCTAATCTGGTGCCCATTCCCGCGTCAGTAGTCGATGCCAGGGGGTCGGCGATTGTGGGACTGCGGCTGGAAGATTTCGAATTAAGGATCGACGGACTGCCGAAGGCGATTAGCGACATGACCCGGACTGAGACGAGTGTCCGTCTGGTAATGCTGTTTGACAACAGCGGCAGCCTCGACGTCTCGCGCGAGTTTGAAAAGCAGGCCGCGATGCATTTCTTTCAAACCGTGATGCGGCCCACTGACGAGGGAGCGATCTATTCGGTAGAGACTGAAAGCTATCTGGCTCAGCCGTTAACCAAAAATATCGGCCTGCTGCAACAAACGATCGCAAACTTCGGTAAGCCCGAGGGCGCGACCTCGTTGTTTGACGCAATCATCGGCGCCAGCCGCTACCTGCGTCCCTACCCCGGGCGTCGGGTGCTGGTAATTGTTTCGGATGGAATCGAAACCATGCGAGAAAATGACTTCGACTTGACGATGAAAGAAGCACTCGCCAACGACTGCCAAATTTTCGTGGTCCAAACCGGTCTGTACGACGGCGCAAATCTACGCGCCCTCGCAGCGGAACGCCGGATGGAACAGTTTGCCGGTCAAACGGGAGGCGCGGCTTACATTCCCAAGACGCACCACGAAGTGGATGCGGCGTTCCAGCAAATCGCCGCGGATCTGGCACAGCAGTATGTGCTGAGTTATTACCCGGCAGACGAGCGCCGCGATGGTCAGTTTCACTTGATCGATCTGCGGGTTAAGGCGCGCAAAGACGTTAGGGTCAGATCTCGCAGAGGTTATTACTCGCCAAAAAGTGCTAGTGTGGCCGCAGGCAATTGGCGGTAAAACGAACCCCGACAAGGAACTAATGGAGCAGCTCCTAATCCAGTTTCTCGAACATCTGCGTTACGAACGCAATCTTAGCGAACATACCTTACGTAATTATCGCAGCGACCTGCAGCAGTTTCTCGATTACCTCGCTCCGGTTAATTCTAAAACCAGCAAGCGCACTGAGCCTGACATCGCGTCAGTTGATCACCTTACGATCCGCGAGTGGCTGGCAACGCTCCATTCCGCCGAAAAGAAAAAGACGTCGATCGCGCGCAAGCTCGCGGCGCTGCGCACCTTCTTCCAGTTTTTAGTGCGCGAAGGCCTGGTTGAGTTAAACCCTGCCAAGCTCGTGTCCACGCCCCGGCTGGAAAAGAAACTGCCCGTGCATCTTTCGATTGAAGAGGCGGTGGCGTTTATCGAAACCCCGGACGTCACCACCGACCTGGGCAAACGCGATCGGGCCATCCTGGAACTTATGTATGCGACGGGTGTGCGCGTGGCGGAGTTGACCAAGCTGGATCTCGGCCACATTGATTTTAGAAATAAGTTGATTCGCGTGACCGGCAAACGCCGGAAAGAACGGATCGTTCCCTTCGGCGAACCAGCGTTGGAGGCCTTGAAGGCGTATCTGGAAGTGCGAGATGCGTTGCTCGATGCGGCACCGATTTCGGCGCGTCAGCCGGAAGTGCTGTTCTTGAATTATCAGGGAACGCGCATCACCACGCGATCAGTGGGTCGGATGGTAGAAAAGTATATTCGCGTCTGCGCCGGCAGGTATGACATCAGCCCGCACGCGCTGCGGCATTCGTTTGCGACTCACCTGTTGGATTCAGGCGCGGACCTACGCGATATTCAGGAATTGCTGGGCCACGCGCGGCTTTCGACGACGCAAATCTACACTCACGTGTCCATGGAAAAACTAATCGCAGTTTATGATAAGGCGCACCCGAAGGCGTAAGACAGTGAAGAGTGAAAAGAGAGAAGTTAGGAGTAAAAGCTAAAGAGTGCAGCGGGAAGAATGTTCAAAATTTCCTACTCTTCACCTTTCACTTATCACTCTCCACTTTATAAGGACGCGTGTTCATCGTCGCCATTTGCGGCCTCGATGACCGACTGGCAGGCGGCGTCGTAACGGGCGGTGGGCACCGCTTCCAGGCGACGTTCATTGATCGGTTCGTTGCAACGCGCGCAAACGCCGTAAGAACCTTCCTTAATTCGCAGCAGGGCCTGATCGATGTCCGCGACCATTTGAGATTCGCGTTCACCCAATCGCAGCGCCAACTCCTTATTAACATCCATCACGGAAAGATCGACGGCGTCCTTGACGTCGTTATCAGAGAAATCGAGCGCGGCAGCCTGGCCTGCACGAACGTGCTCGGTGTGCTGTTGGAGTTCGGCGATAAGCGTGGCTTTGTAGTGAGCCAATCTCTCTGGCTGCATTTTCATTCCTTGTTCGAAGCTTCGTTTTTAGAC
>JANLZV010000591.1:0-2645 GCA_031366425.1 Pyrinomonadaceae bacterium
TGAGAGACATGCAATACACTCGAAAAAGCCCTCCCTGACGGTCGGGCCTCTGCTTAGCTGGCTAATTCCAGGGTGACATCAACGGTCAGCGTTTCTCTATTCGGCGTTAGCTTCGTCTCAATTCGCGGCGGCGGTTTGCCAACGCTGCGACGCTCCTCGTAAAGCCGCTGCAAGGCGTTCCCCAGATCGCGTTTGAAAAACTCATCGAGATAACCCTGATCGAAAACTTCGCCACGCTTCAGTCGCCACGAATCTCTGAGCGCCTTCGCATCGCGTTCGGCGAGTCCCGCAAAGCCCAGGCTGCCCATCCGGTATTGCGGCCCTTCGCGCACTTCGATTTTGTAAGTTACCTTCTGCGCGGCATCGTCAAACTCCGGCTTGGGCCCAACGCGCGCGTCGAGATAGCCGTTTCGTCCGTAGGCTTTCATCACGGCAACCAGCCCGTTATCAAACTTCAATCCGTTGGCGACTTCGCCAGTCTTCGTCCCGAGGGCTCGATTCAATTCGTCCGGAGTTAAAGCAGTCGCGCCCGTCCATTCCGTCGCCGCCCATGAATAGATCAGCCCTTCCGAGACAGGCAGGGTTACCTCGACGCCGTTTGGACATTGCTTGTCGGGTTTACCATTGGGCGGGGCAAACTTCGCGCGCAGTTGGCCGAGTTCGCGATAGAGGGCAAACAGTTTCATGCCGGCGAAACCGCGGACCAGTTCACTCGAGTAATCATTGTCCGACATCTCTTTTGACGTTTCGGCCAGCTTCGCTTCGGAAATATTTTTTGCGCCGGGGAAATGCCACGTGCAGATCGGCATCTTCACACCCGTGACGCTGTACACGTGGGCCAACAGCCGGCCCGACAAATCGCCTGAGGGAAGGTATTCAATCGTACCGGGAATTTTGTTTTCGGTTAGGAGTTGTTGCAACGCGTGGGTGATGGACGCGGTCATCTTCCCTGCGCTGGGCGCGCGTCCGGAAAAGAGCGGCACTTCGCGGCGCACCGCCTCCGTAAGTTGTTCTTCGGTGAACCAGATGAAGTTGTCGAACACCACCGGCAAGTCGCCGCCCTTCGTTTCTTCGATTTGAAAGGTGACGGTTACTTTGTTACCGACGGTTTTGGTGCGGTAGCCGATTTGCTTGAAGAGTCCGCTATCCAACAAACGCTGCGCGGCGGCATCGATTTCTTCGACTTTGAAAGGCTGGCCCACCTTTAATCCGCTCGTCGAGAGCGCTTCGTCAGCGGCAGTTTGTTGTAGCCCTTCGAATTCGATCCGGGCGATCGTGCGGGAGCCTTCCTGCGCGATCACGAAGGGCACGACCGCGACGGACAACAGCAGTAGTATTAGTAAATGATTTACGAATCGGGTCATGAGAGACTAAGTTTAACTTAAGCATGGCGTTGGGCAGTAGCCGTCTAAAGGGTCTGCCAGGGATTAATGGCAGAGATCATGAAGAGATCAATATGAGCGCAACGAAATGGAATGCCCGGACGGTTCCCGATCTGATCATCGAAGTGTGGGAAGCGCTCGATTGCGAATCGGTGGGCGCCGTCGAGATTCAGCGGATACAGGAAGTGTTGCGTGAAAAGTTTGGCGAAGGCGCGTCGGAGAGCCCCGCCTCAATTGCGAGGACAGTGGCTGACGAGGGCGCAGCGTTGCGGCACCCTGAGATTTTCGATTTCGACGCCGAGTGGCGCGCGGCAAAGCTCGCGGAATCGGATCAGGGCGACTTGAGTTTTGAAAACCTGCGCGAGGCGATCGATTCGTTTGCCAAACTTGACGAAATGCGGCAACGGCTTGAGGGCGTGAACGATGAAAAGGGCGTGGATCGTCTACGCGATCAAATTCTCAAGGTCCGCGCGGAATCGGAATTGAGAGCGCGCAGCCGAATCATTGACGAACTCGGGCGCGCTGAAGCAAGAGAGATATCCCACTGGCTGATGGTCTGGTTGCAGTCGCCGGAACTCTTCCTCGATTGGCTAGACCTTCGGCAACGCTCACCTGAATTCATCAAAAAGTTTCACGTGTAGTTTTGGAACTTTCCCATGGCCCCACGTCAATTAACAGTGACGGTATCCGGGCCTGTTGGTTTACACTTTTGCCGCGCAGTAGCCGGACGATTCAACCCGGTAAACAATATGGGCCATCACGTCTCGGCGTGGTGGCCCATATGTTCGAACTCTGTAGACGCCCACCTGAAGGTCGGGCTACTGCTCCGTGGTTAAGCGGTGACGATTAATCGTCGTCTTCGCCGCCGCGAATCCGTCCCTCAGCCCGTGACTGTTCCACTACTTTGTGCGATAGATTTCCCGGCAGCGGATCGTAATGTGAAAACTGCATGTGAAACGAACCGCGCGCCGCAGTAATTGAGTTGAGCGTTGACTGGTAGTTCAACATTTCCGACATCGGCACCTGCGCTTTGATGACCTGGTCCTTGCCGCTGGTTTCCATGCCCTGCACCCGCCCTCGCCGCGAGTTGAGATCGCCCATGATGTCGCCGCTATTTTCCTGCGGCGCATGAATCTCGACGTCCATAATCGGTTCGAGAATCGACGGTTTCACTTTTTCCATTGCCGCGCGAAAAGCTTTTCGGCCGGCGGCGCGAAACGAATGCTCATCCGAGTCGACATTGTGATACGAACCATCGATCAG
>JANLZV010000235.1:0-11229 GCA_031366425.1 Pyrinomonadaceae bacterium
TGACCGGAACGGTTGCGAAAGTGACCGTCACTCTCAACAATCTGACCCACGCCTTCGCCTCCGATATGGACATGCTCCTGGTCGGTCCCGGCGGGCAGAAGTTTATTATCCTGTCCGACGCAATCAGGAGCGGCGCGGTGACAGCGGCCACTTACACTCTAGACGATGCGGCGGCCACGCTGATGCCAACTTCCGGCCCGCCTGCTTCGGGCACGTACAGACCTGTCAACATCGGCACGGGCGATACCTTCCCCGCGCCGGCGCCAGCAGGGCCTTACAACGAACCGGCCACGGCGGGTTCCGCGACCTTCGCTTCGGTCTTTAACGGCACGAACCCGAACGGCACCTGGAGCCTCTATGTCAGGGACGATTTTGCCAGCGCGGACAATGGCTCGATGGCCGGCGGTTGGACGATTAACATCACGACAGCTCAGCCCGTGTGCAACACGCAGACCTGCACCATCACCGCGCCCACAAGTATTACGATCCCGCCGGGCACTTGCGGCACGGTCGTGAATTACAGTCCGGCCGTGACCTTCACGGGGGCGTGCGGCGTGGTCCAGGGTCCCACTCCTGCGAGCGGATCGCTCTTCGGTATCGGCACCACTACCGTGCTTGTGCGCGGCACCAGGGCGGACGCCAGTTTCACTGACGCTTCTTTCCCCGTTACCGTGCAACAGAGCCAAACCCAGGCGACGGGTCTGGGTGCAGTCGTAACCAATAATTTCTGCAACACGACTGTTTCCTACACTGCGGTCCTCGGGGCCGGCAGTACCACTATCGTCGACGCGCCGGCGCAAAATCTACCGCCGCCGTACACCCACTGTGCCAGTTGTCCGGAGTTGAATATCACAACTACGGCCAGCTTTACGGCTCCGGTCACGACCTGCATCACCATGCCGCCGTCAACCGATTTCGCCACCTTCACTCATCTAAGGATTTTGCATGGTGAGCCTGGGCTGGTGAATAGAACCGTGAGCGCTAACTTCATCACCAAGACCATCTGCGCGAGGACTGCTACGGTCTCGCCTTTTGTGGTGGCTTATGATCCAAACGCGCCAACCGCCGCACCGGCAAACATTAGCGGCCGCATTACCACCGCGGACGGGGCGCCGCTCGCAGGCGTCTCGATGAGCCTGGGTGGCGCACGGTCGGCCAGGGTCATCACCGATTCAAACGGCAACTACCGCTTCGCGGCGATGGATACGGACAACTTCTACACGGTCACGCCGACGCTCCGGAGTTACCACTTCAGTCCCGAGAGCCAGTCGTTCTCGTTGCTCGCGAATAAGACTGATGCGGTGTTTACCGCCACACGTGATGCGGTCATAACCGGCAACGCGATCGACACGCCTGACTATTTTGTCCGGCAGCACTACGTTGATTTCCTGGGACGCGAGCCTGACGAAAGCGGGTTCAACTTCTGGAGCAATCAAATCTCGTCGTGTGGTACCGACACAGGCTGTATCGAGCGTCGCACTATCAACGTCTCGGCGGCCTACTTCCTATCCATTGAATTCCAGGAGACTGGTGGCCTGGTGGACGGTCTGTATCGCGTCAGTTATGGTCGTCGTCCAACCTACGCTGAATTCACTCCCGACACGTCCGTCGTGGCCCGAGACATCGTCGTCGGAGGCGGCGACTGGATGCGACAGCTGGAAGAGAACAAGCAAGCCTTCGTGGCCGCCTGGATCGCGCGGCCAGACTTCCAGGCAAACTACGGAGGTCTGTCTAACGAAGGATATGTAGACACGCTGATTGCTCACACCGGGGTCATTTTCAGCGAGGGCGAAAGAAATGATCTGGTGAGCGGCTTGAACAAGGGAAGCTTGTCGCGAGCCGGAGCCCTGCGTCGAATCGCTGAGAACGATCGGTTCGTAAGCGCGAAACGCAATCAGGCTTTTGTGATGATGGAATATTTCGGCTATTTGCGCCGAGATCCAGATGAAAGCGGTTTCCAATTCTGGCTTAACAAGCTCAACCAGTTTGACGGAAACTTTGAACGGGCTGAGATGGTTAAGGCTTTCATCACTTCCGGTGAATACCGGCAGCGCTTTCATTGAGCGGACCGCCTCGGGGCAGCCGATCCACATAGATCGGCTGCCGGCGGCGAATAATCGGCGAACGGGCTTGCTTGATATTAAGCCCATTCGGCTAGATTATCGCCGTTTACTATTGACTAGTTAACGCGGTCAGGATATTGTCAGCACTCGCTCATTTGGTCACACGCTTTTACGCCGATTCAAGACGCCCTCAAGGGCTTCAGGTAAATCCTTCCAAGGGAACTTAAAAACGAGCGCCGGATTAATCAATAACATTTGTTGTTTTCCACGGCTAAAGCCGACATTCGGAAACAACATCAGGCGAGGATTAGCAATTTAACAGTTACGCGATAAGGAGTCAGGACATGCAAAAAATGCCGCAAGCGCGAAAGAGCGGACTGATTGTAAAAGAAGTTGACAGCGAGATTCTGATTTATGATCAGGAACGGAATAAGGCTCACTGCCTGAATCAGACGGCCGCGAAAGTCTGGAAATACTGCGACGGAGAAACCACCGTCACGGACGCTTGCAGCGCATTGTCCCGCGAGCTTGAAACCGCCGTTGACGAAAAGCTGGTGGGCTATGCCGTTGGCCAGTTTTCCGAGGATCATTTGCTGGAAGCTGAAGTGGCGATGCCGGCCTTTATGATACCGGGGCTCAACCGTCGGCAAATGGTCAGGACTCTCGGCTTGGCAGCCGCGGTCGCCGTGCCATTGGTTACTTCGATTCTGGCTCCGACACCCGCCCAAGCCGCGACCTGCACGCCGAGCGGCGGCGCATGTTCGGGCAGCGCCACCTGCTGTAGCGGACTATGCAGCGGCAGTGTTTGCGCTTAAGTTGATCTCAAAGCTGCCGTAGTGATTGCCACCTACGGCAGCTTCTATCTAAGCCTTGACGATTTTCGACGCATCCAGTTTGCGCAAACTGTCCTACTTGGGATGGAATTCCTCCACCGCTACCACCCCCGTCAAGCATTTCAAAAATCTAAATAGTTTTCGTTCTTCCTACGCGATTTCTTGTGAACGATCTATCTTTCCTCGTCCCCCCTTGCGAGACCAGTGATACGAAAAGCACCAAACAAAATAGAGCGGGACAAGAGTTTTAAGAAGCCCACATGAATATCGACACGATAAGTCGTTTCGGTGCCTCTCGTCCTAGAAGTGGTCAACACCTCGCTTGCGACTTTGCTTCCGATGTGTGATGAAGAGAACTAAGCCGCCCGGATTCTTTTTAAGGCTGGCGCACGGTCAATGGCGCCTGCGTCGAATCGGGATGCCGCGTGACTGAATCCGGGTGACTGCTCGCCGGAATAATCGGCGGCGGTGGATTCGCTACCAGCACTTCGAGGGCGGCGTCGATTACTTCGCTGATCCGCGCTACAAAGACAATCTGCAATTCCTTGCGAACGTCGTCCGGCAGATCTTCGATGTCCGCTTCGTTGCGCGAGGGCAACATGATCCGGCGAATTCCTGCGCGATGCGCGGCGAGAATTTTTTCCTTCAATCCACCGACGGGAAACACCAGGCCGGAAAGTGTAATTTCACCGGTCATGGCCGTATCGGGTCGCACCCGGCGCCCAGTGTACAGTGAAGCCAGGGCCGCAGTAATCGTCACTCCGGCGCTTGGTCCATCTTTGGGAATTGCGCCGGCCGGCACATGCAGATGTACACCGTAGTCCTGAAATATTGCCGGCGTAATGCCAAACTCAGTTGCGTGTGACCAGAGATACGACTGCGCGGCCCGGGCTGACTCCTGCATCACTTCGCCGAGTTGTCCGGTGATCGTCAAACCCCGACCGCCTGGCAGCAGCGTAGCCTCGATGAATAAAACCTCGCCACCCATCTCGGTCCAGGCCATACCGGTGGCCACACCGGCGGGCAGTTCCTTGCGCGCCTGTTCCGGATAGAAGCGCGGCGCGCCGAGGTAATCGTTGATATCGGCGGCGTCAACGCTCACAGTTTCGGCTTCGCCTTGGGCAATCTTCAAAGCAACCTTACGCGCCACGCGCCCGACGGTGCGTTCCAGTTGGCGCACACCTGCTTCGCGCGTGTAACGTGTCGCGATCAATTCCACGGATGCGTCGCTGATGGTAAGTTGGCCCTGCTTGAGCCCATTCTCCTCGAGCTGCCGCGGAATCAGATAGCGGCGGGCGATCTGCAGTTTTTCCATGTCGCTGTAGCCGGGAATCGTGATTACTTCCATGCGATCGCGTAGCGGCGGCGGAATAGGTCCCATCTGGTTGGCCGTGGCAATGAAGAAAATGCGCGACAGATCAAACGGTAAATCCAGGTAATGATCGCGGAACGTGCTGTTTTGTTGTGGGTCAAGGATTTCCAGCAGGGCCGACGAAGGATCGCCGCGATAGTCGTTTCCCAACTTGTCGATCTCATCAAGCATCAGCACGGGATTGTTTACTCCGGCGCGGCGGATCGACTGGATAATTCGTCCCGGCATCGAGCCGATATAGGTTCTCCGGTGACCGCGCAACTCCGCTTCGTCGCGCATCCCGCCCAGCGACATGCGTTCAAACTGGCGACCCAGGGCGCGCGAGATCGAGCGGCCCAATGAAGTATTGCCGACGCCCGGGGGGCCGACGAAACAAAGGATCGGACTCTTGGCGTCAGGCCGCAATTTGATCACTGCCAGAAACTCGAGAATTCGTTCCTTAACGTCTTCGAGACCATAATGGTCTTCATCGAGTATCCGGCGCGATTCCTTTAGATCGAGCTTATCTTCCGACGACTTGTTCCACGGCAGCTCTACGACGTATTCGAGGTAAGTACGGATCACGTGATAATCCGGTGCGGCGGCTGGAAGTTTTTCAAGTCGTTTCAACTCGCGCTCTGCTTCGACTCTTACTTCGTCGGGAAGGTCGGCGGCTGTTAGTCGTTCACGCAGCAACTCCGCTTCGGCCCGCTCGCCGCCTTCGTCGTCTCCTAATTCCTTCTGAATAGCCTTCATCTGCTGTCGCAAGATGTAATCGCGCTGCGACTTGTCCATTTCAGACTGGGCTTCGGAGGCGATCTTCGAACGCAGCTGGATAATCTCGAGTTCGCGCGCCAGAAACGTGTGCGCGAGACGGAGCAGTTCGTCAGCAGTATTGGCTTCGAGCATGCTCTGTTCCTGTTCGACTCCAAGATTGAGAATCGAACCGAGGAAGTAAGCCAGGCGCACTGGCTCCACCGAACCAAGAATTGCCACTCTCACTTCGGGCGGCACTCCCGGCAAGAGTGCGAGCGCCTCCTGGATCATCGCCTGGACGTTGCGCTTGAGCGCTTCGACGGCCTCGTGATCAACCGTTTCAATCTCCGGCAGGACTTGGACCACGGCGCGGAGATGCGGTTCCTCCTGTTTCCATTCGATGACCTTTATGCGCTCGGTGCCCTGCGCGATGATGTGCATCGTTTCCTCGATGCGCTCCATCCGCTTGATCATCGTGAGCGTGCCTACCTCGTACAGATCGGTGGTCTTGGCATCGCCGCCGTCGTTTTCCACCTTGCCGCGCACGGTGATGCAGGCGAGCAACTTCTCAGGCGTTGACAGCGCAGCTTCCAGCGCGGCTACGGATCGCGGACGCCCCACGGCCAGCGGGACTACTGTCTCGGGAAACAAATTTGTGTTCTGCAACGCGAGGACTGCGATTTCGAACGGTTCGCCAGGGGGACGAGAAACGGGAACTTCCGAACTCGGATCCGTTACCGGCGGCGGCACAGCTTCAGCGTCGGGGGCGGAATCTTTTTTGTCGGCAGGTTCTGGCATAGATTTCACCCCTTGAAAATTAGCTGCACCGAAGTTGGACAATTAGAAAACCATCGAGATAGTGGTGCGCCAGCGATGATGCGGCGATCGAGCAGGGAAACTGAATAGTCTTCTCAAATCGACTATAGGTGATTTCCATCTGGTGGTAACTAAAGCCCTCCTGGAAATATGTGTCTCTCCGGCAGCCGCGCACTCTCAAGATCGATTGATCGATTTCTATCTCCAGCTCGTCTGAGCAAACTCCAGCCAGATCGACCTTCACGATCCAGCCATCGTCGTTCCGGTAAACATCCGCAGCGGGGTTCCATAAGCGTCCCGAAGGCCGGACGCGATGCGCCACAGTCAACAGGGAAATCTCTCGATTCGGATTAGGCATAATTCGTTGCTACAGGATAAGGGAAATTGGCAACTCTTAAAAGCAGGGTGGGGCTTGGTAGGGCATCTGCTGAACATTCGACAGGATTTACAGGATGAACAGATTTAAAAACATCTCTGAAATTCTATTGATCGTGTAAATCCTGTCTGAACATTCCATCGGCGTGAGGGCTAAACGATCTCTCAATGGTGCATTGATTCCTGCGACAGCTTGCCGGCGGCATCGAAGTTGACGACGCGACGCAATCGCCATCACCGGCCGGCATAAGTTCAGCGTCCTTCTGATAAGCGCTGCGCGGGGAACCGACCTACTTACTCGTTTCCACCTCAGCGATAAGTTGAACGCGAGCTGATATCTCAAGCGTGCCTACTTCAATCGGCGTTTGGGCGGCAGACATCGTTCTCATCTGCGACTGGTCCTGAAAAATTGGCCGCGGCCTTTGTACGCCGTCCTCCTGCACCTCCACGATGCGGACCACTCGCCCGCCGAGTGCCTGGGCAATCACCTGGGCTTTCGCGACGGCCTCCGTGGTAGCTTCTCGTAAAGCCTGATCTTGCGCCGGTCGATCCTTTCGCAGGGTAAACGAAATCCCTGATATCTCATTCGCACCGGCTTGGGCAGTCGCATCAATCACCGCGCCCACGCGGGAAAGTTCCGACAAGATCACAGTCACACTATTGCGAGCTTCATAGCCGGTAATACTCGGTGGTTGATTCTCTTTGTAAACTCGGATCGGCTGCAAACTGTAACCGCTCGTTTTGATCTCAGCGCCGGGGCCCACCGCCCCACGCAGAGCGCGGACTACCGCGTCGCTCTGGTTCGCATTTTGTTGTTGCGCATCCAACGCTCGCGGCGCTTGATTTACAACTGAGATTGTCACAATCGCCGTGTCCGGCTGTGCCTGCACAATAGAATCACCGGTGACTAAAACTCGAGTTAACCCTCTCGACTCATTCTGTGTTCCCGCGGAGCCGCCCTGTCCGACGGGCCGCAGCGTTCGAGCCTCAAACGGCGTGCCCTCCTGGTAGATCGTCATCACGTCAGACTTGGTTTCGCCGGTTGCTTCTACCTCGACTGCTTCGGCAAACCAACCTTCGTTTTGAAAACGCTTCGCGTTAAGCAGGAGAAATTTTTGGTTAGCTGCGGCAATCACCCAGCCGCCAGCTTCGACAGTTTTTTGCAATTTGCCGCTGACGGTAATTTCTTTCGCCAATGCCTGGGTGCCCAATATCGTAATCAGCGCGATCGCGCCCAATATGCTGATAAGTCTCTTAATCATTTCTAATCCTTCTTTCTATCGACCGGGTAAAGCAACTCGATCGCAACAAAGTTGTATCCGGGAGATAACTGCGGACCAAACTGTCCACGCACAAGAACGAGCTCACCTCGACATCTTGCGCTCCGCCGGTCGCCCAGGCTACTCCGCATCGTTGCCGATGGCTTCAACCGGACAACAAGTTACCGCTTCATCACACGCCGCGCGCTCTTCTTCCGACTCAGGTTGCTTATAGACAAACGAATAGCTGTGAGCGTCTGATCGTTTGAAATTCTCCGGCGCCGTGTCTCGACACACGTCGCAGTCGATGCACGACGAGTCTACGTAGTAGGCTCCGCAAACATTCTCTTTCACGCGATCGTTACGGTCGGGCATTAGTGGGCTGAATTTCCTTAGGGGTGCGTCATCTCTTCCGGCTTCACAAACTTGTCAAAGTCTTCGCCACTCAAGAAGCCGAGCGCCACTGCCGACTCGCGCAGGCTGATGCCTTTTTGGTGGGCGTTTTTAGCCACCTGCGCGGCTTTATCGTAGCCAATATGCGGATTAAGGGCGGTGACCAGCATGAGCGAGTCTTTCAAGTTTTGGGCAATCTGTTCGCGATTGAGTTCGATTCCGTTGACGCAATACTCGACAAAACCATGACAAGCGTCGTGCAGCAGGCGAATCGAGTGAAGTAGATTGTGAATCATCACCGGCTTGTAAACATTGAGTTCGAAATTGCCTTGCGAACCCGCAAAGGTGATTGCCACATCGTTGCCAAACACCTGAACACAGACCATGGTCATCGCTTCACTCTGCGTCGGATTAACCTTGCCAGGCATGATCGATGAGCCCGGTTCATTTTCAGGCAACACCAGTTCGCCCAGACCGCAGCGCGGACCAGACGCCAACCAGCGCACGTCGTTCGCAATTTTCATCAACGACGCTGCCAGAGTTTTCAACGCTCCACTCGCGTAGACGATCTCATCGTGGGCCGAGAGCGCCGCAAACTTGTTTGGATGCGACTTAAACGGCAGTCCGGTCAGTTCCGCAATCTTCGCGGCAGCGCGTTCGCCAAACTCCGGATGGGAATTCAGTCCGGTGCCGACGGCCGTGCCGCCAATCGCCAGATCTAACAATCCGGGCAGGACTGATTCCAGACGGCCAATGCCGCGCTCGATCAAGTTGGCCCAGCCGGACATCTCCTGGCCCACTGTCAAAGGAGTTGCATCCTGAAGATGGGTCCGGCCGATTTTTACGACGTCGGCAAACTCTTTCGCCTTGCGATCAATTGCTGCATGAAGATTTTGGATTTCGGGAACTAGCCTGGTCAGCTGCTCGGCGGCAGCGATGTACATGGCGGTGGGAAACGTGTCATTCGACGACTGCGACATATTCACGTCGTCGTTTGGATGAATTGGAGTCTTACTGCCGAGGACTCCGCCGGCGATCTCAATGGCCCGGTTTGAGATCACTTCGTTGGCGTTCATGTTGGTTTGAGTGCCGCTGCCAGTTTGCCAGACGCGCAGGGGAAAGTGCTGATCGAGTTTGCCTTCGATAACTTCATCGCAGGCAGCAACAATCAGTTTGCCTTTTTCCGCCGGCAGTTTACCGAGATCCTGATTCACGATGGCAGCGGCCTTTTTCAAAATTCCGAGGGCGCGGATCATCTCGCGCGGCATCCGATCGTCGCCGATGTTGAAGTGGAGCAAACTCCGTTCAGTTTGCGCGCCCCAGTATTTGTCGGCCGCCACTTCTATTTTGCCCATTGAATCGGTCTCAATGCGCGTTTCAGTCTTAGCTTTGATTGGTTCGCTTGCCTCAGATGACATTATTGGTGTCCCGGCCCGTATGCTGGCGGCAGTTGAAGTCTAATTTATTGAAGATCTTTTCTGGAGTCGTCATGAGTCTTGACCACGCTGATTCTACCTCACGTTACCTCAGGCTTAAACCGTACGGAACGATTCGATCGACTGGATGACCCCGGTCCCGGCTTCTCCCTTGCCAATGGATAACGGTACGTTTAAAGTTTGCTGCACTAACCCCCAATCCCCCTTTGAAAACAGACTCAGCGAATTCGTGTACGCTTAGGAGCTTTTCGCCGGCGCCACGAGACCGCGCGGGAGTTGCGTGATTCCTATGGCAAGATCCACAACATCCTCGACAGCATTACCGGGCGATCCATCGATCAATCTGCGAAAAATTACCGAGGGCAAAAATTCCAGTGAGGAGAACGCGTTTCAGGCACGCTTGCTGAGTGCGGTTGAAGAGGCGGTTATCGCCACTGGTCTCGACGGAAAAATTATCTACTGGAATTCTGCGGCTGAATCGCTTTATGGCTGGTCCGCGGCTGAGGCAGTGGGCGGGGATGTGGTTGAGATGATCCCCGCGGAAGGTGCTCAGGAGCAGGCCACAGAGATCATGGCGCTTTTGCGGGAGGGCAAGAGCTGGTCCGGCGAGTTTGTCGTTCGACGGAGAGACGGGTCTGTCTTTCCGATCATGGTCACAGACTCGCCCATCTTCGATGAATCGGGAAAGCTCGCCGGCATAGTTGGCGTCTCGATCGACATCAGCGAGCGCAAGCAAGCGGAGGCGGAACGCGAGCGGCTACACCAGAGCGAACGCGAGGCGCGCGCGGAAGCCGAGAAAGCTAATCGATCGAAGGACGAATTTCTGGCTACGCTCTCACACGAACTTCGCAATCCGTTGAATGTGATTTTGGGTTATTCAGAATTGTTATTGCGCAGCGAGGAAGCGCGCTCGTCGCAGCTCGTTAGGCGAGCGGCGGAAGTGCTCAAGCGAAATGCTCTTGGCCAGTCGCGCCTGGTGCGCGACTTGCTCGACCTTTCACGCCTGCACCTCGGCAAGTTTTCGCTCAATTGCGAAGTCGTATCGCTGCTCACGATTCTCAATAGCGCACTGGAAACAGTGAGCGACGAAGCCGCGGCGAAAGAGATCCAGATTCGTTGTGAGTCGCCAGAGGACGTGATCTTGGTTGACGTCGACCCGTTGCGACTCGAGCAGGTAATTTGGAATCTGTTGAACAACGCGCTGAAGTTTACTTCCGCACGTGGCGAGATCGCGATCCACCTCAGCCGAGGGCAGGAGACGGCCACAATCAGCATTGAAGACAATGGTCCGGGGATTGAACCGGAATTCCTCCCGTATGTGTTTGAGATGTTTCGGCAAGCGGATGCGAGCAGTAGCCGTTCACATGGCGGCATGGGCATTGGCCTGGCCCTGGTCCAACAGTTAATTGATCTTCACAAGGGCCGCGTCGCGGTTGAATCAGTGATTGGAGAAGGCACCAAATTTACGATCGAGCTTCCGCTGGCGCGCGTTTCGGAGGTGGCAATAGATGTAGTCCCGCAGATGCAATCCGGCGTGCTCGGCCAGATGCGCGTTTTAGTAGTAGACGATTCGGCGGACACGGTCGACATGTTGAGGCGACTGCTGGAAATGGAAGGCGCGCTGGTAGCGACCGCGCGCGGGGGCGATGAGGCGCTTCAGATCGCCCGGGATAGAGAGTTTGACGTGGTGCTTTCTGATATTTCCATGCCGCGGATGGATGGATTTGAATTCGTTCGGCGACTGCGCGAGATTGAAAAGCACGCCCACGTACCGGTGTTGGCCCTCACCGGGTTTGGACGGCAGGAAGATGTTGCCCACGCGAAGGCCCAGGGTTTCGTTTCACACGTGACGAAGCCAATCGATATTAGCGACCTCATCGAGAGGATGCGACAGCTCTCGCCGAAGAATGAACAGGCGGCCGCCGGTTAAGCTGCGAATTAATTATC
>JANLZV010000267.1:0-9177 GCA_031366425.1 Pyrinomonadaceae bacterium
CCATTCGAGATCTCTGCGCTGGAGGAGGGTGCCGCCAGGTGGGCGGCAGGTTGTTGCGCGATCACACGCTCGCGAATCTCCCGCAAAATGCTTTCAATTTCGGTCTCAGCCATAGTCATGTTTTCGCGATCAGGCATTCACGCTTTCCGGTTGCAGTGGTTCATCCCGCACGGTCCGATTGCGGACAGTCGCGCTTGCGTTTAAGTTGGCGATTCCTTCAGTCAACGTCAGACTGGTGACCCTGACAAAAAGTGCGGCATCAAGCCAATCGTAGGCCTGGCCCTCGCGACTGTGGACCGCGAGCGAGATCGTATATTGATCCACGCCGAGCCAACAGTTAAACGCGAAATCAATTTCCAACACTTCGCCGGCGCGCACCGCGCCAAATTCAACCTGCTGCTCCTTGGTATTGGTGCCGTAGGCGTGGATGCCGTGCGAATTGCGGAATAGAAAACCAATTACCGGCGCGTCAACGTCGTGACGAAAACGCACTAGCATGCGCAGCGTCAGGGCTTCACCGCTTTCGACGATTTCCACGCGACTCCGATTGGCATCGGTTAATTCCGCGCCGACTATTTCCGCACTGCCGTCGCCATGACGATAGGCGGTGCTTAGCGGCGTGATTTCATCCACTGGCAACGGGTCAGCGTTGGCCAGTCCCGCTTCCGCGTCGTACGCGAGTTCCCGCTCCATGATGATTTTTTGATAGAGGTTTAGCACTTCAGCAGGCTTACCGTCTGAAATAATGCTTCCGCTTTTCAAGAGAATCGCACGCGAGCACAGCGCGCGGACGGCTGCGGCATCATGAGAAACAAAAAGGACTGTGGCTCCTCGCTCGTGCAGTTCGTTGATCCGGCGCAGACAACGATGTTGGAAAACCGCATCACCGACTGCGAGTGCTTCGTCGATGATCAAAATGTCGGGCTCCACGCTCGCGGCGATTGCAAACGCGAGCCGGACGTACATCCCGCTTGAGTAAGTCTTTACCGGCTGGTAAAGGAAAGGACCAATCTCGGCAAATCGTTCGATAGCCGGAAACAGCGCTTCAGTTTCCCTGCGCATGAGCCCCAACAAGCTGGCGTTCATGAAAACATTTTCGACGCCGGTAAACTCGGGATCGAAACCCGCGCCTAACTCGAGCAGTGCGGCAATTCGTCCTTCGTGCCAAACGTCGCCATGGGTGGGCGCCAGTGTTCCCGAAATAATTTGTAACAGAGTCGACTTGCCGCAACCGTTTGGGCCAACAATTCCTACCGTGGTGCCGGCCTCGATCTCGAAGCCAACATCGCGGAGCGCCCAAAACTCCTTGTGCCGCCGCATCAGCCCGCGGGTGAGCGATTCTTTCAGGCGATCGCCGGGACGCTCGTAGATCCGATATTGCTTTGAGACGTTTTCAACGCGGAGAGCCACGGTCATGCGCTGAATGTAGCAGAAGCGCGAGGAAAATAGGAGCAGACGGCAGGGGCAGGTGGCAGGAGGGACGGACGCAAGAGGCCGGAGGCAAACGGCGTTATCCTGCCGTCTGCCCCTGCCGCCTGCTCCTGGTTAGTTTGCGCCGAAGCGTTGGCGATACTCGCTCGACGTAATAAACGCCTTCACCATTTCTGCATTGATGAAGTTGCCGTTAAAAGCATTCAGCTTGTTAAGCCAGAAATTGTATCCGGCAGTGTCAGGGTCGCGACGAAGGTAACCAAAGTATTCCATCGCGACAAAGGCGCCGTTAAACTCGCGATTCTGCAACTCTTCAGTCTCAGCAATCTTGCGAATCACGCTAGCGCGCGTTTCCGTCGCCCCGTTTAAGCCGGCCACGAGAGCGTCGCGAAACGCCGTTGCTGCCGGGAAGTTGCCGCGTATTTCACCGCCACCGAACTGACTCGTGTGGAAGTTGATGTACGCACGTCCTTCTCGAAGGTTGGTCAACTGGGCCGCCAGCGTGGTGCCGTTGCCTTCCGGCGCATCCCACTTGCCGCTGAAGACTCCGCCGACTCCTGAATTGAGCGGAGCAAATGCTTGATCGTTAGGATTGTTGTCGTTGAACGGACTACCAAAGAAACCCCACACGACTGGTCCATTGACTCCCGGAGCGACAGCCGCGCCGGCATGAATGTGTGCGTTGGTTAAGTTGTCGTTGGTGTCGCTGGTTTGCACGCCGTTGATGTCGATGTTGTTGATGGTCGCGTTAAACGTCAACGCCGTTTGCGCGCTGTTGAATTGGAACCGGGCAGTACCGGATGACGCCGGACGGGCTGCACCCAGCGTGGTAGTCGGCACGGCGGCCGGGACCTCCTGATTATTGGTCAGGCTAACGACGAAGAGCCGCACCTCGCTCGGCGAAAGATTCGCTGAAGCCAACAGGTTATCGACATATTGCGCGTTGGTTAGAGTCGAAGGATACTTCGAAACAAACTCCGGGCGCGTTACGAACTCATTGAAGTAAGCGACTTTGTTTGCTTCCAATTGAGCATCGGCGCCGGGCTGCCCGAAAACGAAATCCTTCTGGAGTGCTTGAGCATCGCGCTCGAAGTTTCCATACAGGATCGGGGTAGGTGCCCCGCCGGTAGCATTTGGTCCGAAGGCTGTTCGATGCGTCACGTAGGCGAGATAACCGGTGCGCTGAAACTCGATCGAGAGGAAGAAGGCCGCACTAACATTGATGCGCTTCGTCTCGATGCAACTCGGGTTGACTCCGCAGGAGGCTATTTCGTTGGTCCAGAAGGCCAGACCAGGTGCGTCTGGCTCGCGATTAAGGAAATCCAGGTAATGCTGACGCACGAAGAAGCTCGCACCGTCAATCGGGTTGGTGGTCGAGACTACTGCATCGTTGTCATTGATCGAGATCTCGGCGACGTTGGGGCTACCCAGTCCCACTCCCGTGCCGGTTGGATTAGAGATGGCAAGATCAATGGTCTCGGGTAAGACACCCTCAACAAAGTTGTCGTCGACGATCAATATTCGGACCGACTTTGACGTCTCGCCCGGGTTAAAGGTGAGCTTGGTTAGGGCAATTTCATAGTCGGACTTTTGATTTGCGTGGCCCGTTGAGGACTCATCAAAGGTGTTGAAGTTTACCGTGGCTGTGCCCGAGGCATCGCCCGCGCGCGTGACAGTAACATCGATATGTCCGACGCCCTCACCGATGACGAAGCTGTCAGTGGCAAACTGAATTAACGAAGTGGCCGAGGCCGTGGTTGGTTTCAACGAACCAAATAATCCGTGTTCTTCATTCGCGGTGCCGGCGGTGAAATACATCGTACTCACGTCGCCGCCGCTGCCGCCGTTACCGAATTGGAGCGCCCAAAGTTCCTCGATCACGATACCGTTGCCCGATTCGTCCTGGATGGTGCCCAGGAAAGCTCCGGTCGTTGGATTGAAGGCATGAATACTCGGATTGCCTCGACCGAAGTTGCCGATGATTAGTGCCCCGCCGAAGATGCCGAAGCTGGCGGGTGCCAGAGTGATTCCCCAGGGCGAATTAAGCGGGCCATTGTTAATTCCGAAGGTCAAATCGCGAACGCCGTTGGCATTAAACCGGCGCACAAAGCCGTTGCCGACTCCCTCCTCGTCTCTTCCGCCAATGGCCACTTTGGCGTACAAGACGTAAAGCGAGCCGCCGATGGCCTGAATGTTGTAGGGGTAAAAAGTATTCCCCATCGTCGTCGGGATGGTCGGATCGGCAAAGGGGAAACTGGCCAGCGGCTGTTGGACGAAGGAGCTGTTGAAAACATCGATCTTGCCGTTTGCGAAGTCGGCGGCGTAAAGGAAATTACCCGAGCCGTTGTTGGCGTAAGCAAGACCGGTGTAAACATGCCCGGGTTTGCTCGCGGCGATGACCGCGGTTGTTGAACCGGCCGCGGGTGCGTTTGGATCCCAGCCAGTAATGTTTCCGGTAATCGAAGCGAAGAGAAAATTCGCACCGCAGGGCGCTGCGGCGCAGGCGCCGGGAAGAACAAATTCAGTGGCGACCGGGTTTGCGACGGTGCCGGTGGGCAAACCACCTTGAATCGTCACCGTCGGCATGCCGGGGTTCAAGACGACCGGAGCACCGGCAACGTCGCCGCGAATGAGTTGCGTTGTGCTAGTCCCGTTGTTGGCGACCCAAAAGGGGCTGCTGGCTGTCGTCGAAATACCCCAGGGGTTAACCAACAGCGGATCAAGCACCGGGGCTAGACCCGGAATGTCGGATAGCAGATTCGTTTGGCGATAAGCCGATCCTGGAGCAATGACTGGGATTGAATCCGGAATGAATCCGGCGGGTGTTTGCGCAACAACGCGCATCGCTGGTCCCGTAGAAATAATGGGAAGCATCAAGATGTAGAGAGCTAAAGACAAAGTCGCGCTGACCAGTTTTTTTGCTTGCGCGTACTTGAAATGCGGGTGAAACATGATTGAATCTCCTTCTGCTAACCGGGCACACAATAGTCTCGCGACGCGAATTCATCCACGGGGGCGAATCCTTGCAGTCGTGTGGTTCTAAAATTTGGCGAGTTCCTCCCAGGTTCGTCGGGGTTCCAGTCATTTTATTAACTCGCTCGCAGGACGTGAGCGGGTTTGCCATCTAAGCTTTACCGGAGGGAACTGCCTGACTCTAAACTTCCCCAATCAGGCGTGTCAAGAAGTTTGCCTGGGAACCCGGAAAGGCTTGCAAAGCGGGGTTTCGTGGTTCGCAACGTTATTTTGCTCAACCTTTTGACAACTTGCGATTAGCTTGACCTCTGCGTAGAATGTCGGTTCTTTAACGCTGAGTGACGACTCGAATCTTTTTCGCTCGCACATAGCTGCTGCTCGCTCCCCGAGGGCATCCAAACTGCTATTATCCGCGTCTTTATTCCGGAGGAATTTTGTGAAGCAAGTCTTTAAATGTCAGTGCGCCATTGTGGCCTTCATGCTCGTCTTTGGCGCATATGCCCCTACCTTCGCGCAAGCTCCGAGTGCGACACCCGATCCGTTTGTGGTGCAACTGACGTCGAGCCCAGTCGGTTTTCAATCGTTTGCGGGAGACATTAGTCTTAATGGTCGTTTCGTCGTTTTCGAATCTAACGGTGACGTTGCCACTGAGAAGATTCCTTCAAAAAATCCTGACGGAACTTTAAATCCCAGCGCGCGAAACAACGAAGACGGCAATCGCGAAATTTTCATCATCGACTACGCGCAGCGTCGCATTTTCCAAATTACGAATACTCGGAACGTGCAGAATGTGTCGGCAACTCCGACACCAACACCGACTCCATCGCCGAGTCCAGCTGCCAGTCCGACACCGACTCCCGGACCAACCCCTGCCGACCTGACCAAAGTTAAAATTGAGATTAGTAACAATCGTCCGGTAATTAGTTTTGAAGGCGCGCTCAATGGCAGCGGCTTAAGAGTTTTCCGGATCGTGTTTAGTTCAAATGCGCCGACGCCCAGAAATTTTAACGGAACTGATTCGACGGCGCTGAGTGCGGACGCGAATCAGGAAATCTTTATCTATGAACTGCCGCCGGTTGCGGACGTAGATTTGTCGACCGGCGCCGATCAGCCGTTTACGGATCTCGCAGGGGGCACATTGTTGCCGCAGGTTACCAACACTCCGGCGAGTCGGCCACCTGTAGCGGGCACCGCAACCACGTCTCCGATCGTGGCTGACGACAACCGCGAAGCTGTGATCAGCGATGATGGGGCAATCATTGCCTTCATCTCCACGCGCGACTTAGTTCCGGCGTCGACCACTCCGCCAGTTCGTCCGGGTAACGCAGACTTCAATCCGGAGTTGTTCTTCCGCAATGTAGGCGCGGCGGCGGGTACGTATGTGCAGGCCACCGACACCAAAGACCAGACCGTTGGGCCAAGAGTCTATGCTCGTTTTCAGCAGAATCCGGCGCTTTCTGCTAACGGATCACGAGTGGCTTTCATCTCTACCGCGAATCTCGCGGGCGGTAATGATGATGATGGACAGGGACATGGCAATGCCGAGGTTTACACTGCAAACTTCACTGGTTCAGGTATAAACCAAATTCGGCAGGTGACTAAGACCAAGACGGACACGACTGCGCTGACCGTGAATCTACTTAGCTTTGGTCGTCGCATGAGCAGGGACGGCGGTTACATCGCGTTTGAATCGCTCGCTGAAGTTCCTGATGCGAACACCGGAACGAACAAGACGATCCTCGGGATATTTGTTTACGAATACACCGGGCAGACGATCAAGCAAGTGGGAACGCGCTCGCCAGACTTCCCTGATATCGTTCATGTTCCTACGTTCACTGATTACAACGGGACGCAGACGCCTGCGACTTTGCTTTTCGCTTCCGCGCAGAACTTCAAGTCCGACGGAACGTTTCCGGCAACCGACCAGGCTAGCACTGGGTTGAACCCTGCAAATCAGCCGCAGATTTTTGCCACGCAACTTCCCACCGCGACTGCCAACACGTTCGCGCGGTTGACCAGGAATCCGGTTGGTGGATTTGGCGGACTGCGTCCACTCGGCAGTGACACCATTCGCCGGCTGGCGTTCAGTTTAGGCGGCTCTGAACTCGGTGGTGGCAATGCAGATTTTTCCACCGAAGTTTTCTATTTGCTGACGCCTTCGGTGACCCCGCCGGAGTCGACCGCAGTCTTGTCATTTTTCGCGTGGCCCAGCACTTTCCCGGTCGCCACCGCCACGCCGGCTCCCAGTCCACTGCCGTCACCCACGCCCACACCGACGCCTGGAACGATTGCCCTGGGTCTAGCGGCAGGCGAGTTTAGTATGATCCGGTCGACAGTGGGACTTGCAAACTCTAATCCGCCCCAAGTGTTGAATGCTTCCGAGACCGCGCGGAGTCCGATTCTTCCGGTCGAGCTGGCGGGGGTTTCAGTTTCGGTTAACGGCGCCGCAGCCGGACTCTATTTCGTAAGCAACACTGCGAAACAGATCGACTTTGTTATGCCTCCGGGACTGCCGCCTGGCCTCGGTACCGTAGTCATCAATAATAATGGCACGGTGTTCCGTGGCTACGTGCAGATCGTCCCATCACAACCCGACTTGTTCACGTCTACCCACGATGCGGGTGGCCGGGCGGTCATTTGCAATGTGACGGCGAATCCAATGTCAGGGTGCTTGATGGAGCCGTTTAAGGTGACGTCAGTAGACAGCTCCGGGACCGTCGTGGCAACCGTGCTTGAGATGCAGGTCACCGGCCTCCGCAACGTGCTTCCCAGCGAAGTTAAGATAACTATCGGCACGACTGATATCACGCCCACGGTGGTAAAGCGCAACACGAATTTTTACGGGCAGGATTTAATCACTTTTGCCCTGCCTTCGACGCTCGCGCCCGGGGACTATCCGGTGATCGTGACGGTAACCAAGAGCGGTACTTTCGCGAGCCGGCCCGCAGCCACTGCGGCCCACATCACGATAATCCCGTAACGCTGGAATAACTGCCGCTTACAAAAGCCCGCACGGCTGTCGTGCGGGCTTTTTTACACTCAATTGGCGTTCAAATTCAGCTGCCTCTCATCCGTGGATTGAAAAATTCGTCTCGGTTTGCGCCGTAAAAAGGTGTACTATTCGCGCAGTCGGCCGGACCTGCAAACCCGCCCTGCGACCGACTTAAACGTAACCGCAGTTCCTAAGTCAATTGACGCTCCCTATGCGACGGCCGAATCAGTTCCTGGCGTTACTGGCGATGCTGGCCTGCGCTGTGTCGATTTATCCTTCATCTCTGGAGCCGGCAGTCGGTACGACTGAGCGACAAGCAAAGTGGCCTACCAGGACGATTCAAATTTCCATTTCGAATACGCTCACTTCAACCGCAGCCGGCGTCAGGGCCGGCAGCGATGTGGAAGGGGCCATCAAGGGGGCGCTGGCGAGTTGGGCCACGGCGGCAAACGTGACGTTCGTGCCGATCGCTTCGACGTTGCAATCGATTAGCCCCAGGAGCGGCGGCGATGGCATCAGTCTGATCACGATCGCGCCCACTCCCGATAATCTGTCGATCTTTAGTGAAGGGAACGATACGGCGCGCACCCGAGTCTTTTACGACGGCGAAACCGGAGCGATCACAGAAGCCGACATTGTAATCAATCCCTATCCTTCCGCACCCGATGGAAAACTGCTCGAGTTTTCCACGGACGCTACGCCAGGAACTTACGATTTGGAATCAACCCTCGCGCATGAAATCGGGCATCTCCTCGGGCTGGGCCATTCCAGCGTTATCGGTTCCACCATGCAAGCGTCGCAAGGATTGAACGGAACCTATGGGCTGGCTGCGATCACCGAGCGTTCGTTGAGTGAGGTGGATCGGATTGCCGTCCGTAGTGTCTATGGACCATGTGGAAAGCAGGGAGCGATTGAAGGCAGAATGCTGAGCAGCAACGACGGCCGTCTGATATCGCTAACCGAAGCGCATGTGTGGATTGAAGACAAGCGTTCGGGTCGCGTCGTAGCGAGCAGCGTTACGAATTCGACCGGGGCTTTTTACCTCGGTTGCGTGCCCCCGGCGAATTATCGAGCGCTGGTGGAGTATCTCGACGGACCTACTTCGGATTCCATCGCCCTGACGGCGGCGAGCGATTCCAAATCGGGTCGGCGTGCGTTTCGTAGCGTGGAAATAAACAATAATTTGCAGATCACTGCAGATCAGACCGCCCAACTGAACTACGTTTTGGTCCCCCCGCAAAATGCGCTCCCGCAACTCAATCCGCGCTTTCTCGGCACCAATGGTGAACTGTCAACTGTGCCAATACCCGCGAAAGCCGGGACCACGTTGACTCTGTATGTTGCCGGCGACGGTGTTGACCAAATTCCGGGGACTGGATTGCTGGTGAACTCGCCCTTCATCAAAATCGATCCGGCCAGCCTGACCCTGCAGCGTTTTCCTGGTCCGAACAATTCGTCGCCCATCATCAGTTTTGAAGTCACCATTGGTGCGAGTGTTCCTCCGGGAGACTACAGCATTCGGTTTCAATCCAATTCGGGTGAGGTAGCGTTTCTTGCTGGAGGCATCAGCATCGACCCAGGACTTTAACCCTGGTTTCCGGTTTGATACTCGCGAGCGCACGCTGTTACCTTCCGTCCCTCGCTTGTCAGCTATTTTTATCTGCCATACATTTGACCTCACAATTCCGAAGCATCAAACAGTTTCCAAATGAAGCGCAAACTACTCGACTACTTGAGATGTCCTTCGTGCGCCGGCACGCTTCTCTTGTCGTCGGTTGCCG
>JANLZV010000593.1:0-1705 GCA_031366425.1 Pyrinomonadaceae bacterium
TTGACGCCGACGCCGGCTTCGATCGCGGCCCGCGCTCCGTAAAGTGCCGCCAAAGCCGGGCCCTTATCGTCTGTGGTGCCGCGTCCAAAATAACTGTCGCCCTTGGTCGTCATCAGAAACGGCTCAGTGTCCCACGGCTCAGTCTCTTTCGAAGCGGGCTGCACATCCATGTGATTGTAGACGGTAACCGTCGGCAAACTTGGGTCGTTGCCAAACACGGCATGCACGGTGGGATTTCCATTGGCCACTTCATACACCTGGACCTTGCCGCCGAAGCGGGTCAGCGTATCGACCGTTAGCTCAACTCCCTTTCTGATGTCCTCGGCATGCCCCGGATCGCAGGATACAGTCGGGGTTTCCACAAACCGCTTGAGAAGCGCTTCGTATTCCTCGCGATGTCCGTTGGCAAAAGAGAAGAGTTGATCTCGATCAAGTGGGTTAGCCATTCTGAATCCTCCGTAAGATGGTTCGCGAAGCGACAATCCGGGCTGGGTTCTACTACCCGCACCGTTAGTCAGCTCCCGGCGGCCCGTCAATCCAAATTTCAATAACGCACAGTGTAATCAAGATGACGGCAAAAAAGCTAAAGGGCGGGGCAAAGTTTGGAATTCGCGGCCAGGAGGGCAACGCTTTTCAAAGGTTAACTCACTAACCCGGAGAGTTTGCAGGTCCCATTCTTCGGAAACTCCTCTGGATTCAGGGCTTCGATTGATAATCGGAAATTCAACAGAGTTGGCTTTAGGTTGCGGACTTAAAATGGAGACTAGGATTTGAAGGCAATCCATTCCGACACCACGCGCCGTTCAATTCGTTTGAGTCGTTCGTGCTATTCTGACTTCCCGCTCGGCTCGGTGCCGCAACCTGATTGCGCCCGGTCAGTAGTACCAGAGTAGTACCAGGATTTTAGGAGGCATTTGTGAGAACCAGATTTTACGCAGCCCAGGTCATCAGCTTATTACTCGCGCTTTCTATCCCCGCAAGCATTTATTCCCAACAAAGAGGCTCTGGGCGGCGGGTCGCAGGCAATTCGCCCGAAAGCTCGCGCCCGGACACTGCTTCCATCAATCCGGCCGAAGCGGTGACCGGCGTGACCGTAAAGAATGATCTTTCTGAGGCCTTGTCCATAATTCAGGACAACTACATCGACGGCAAAAAGTTGGATTACAACTCAATCTTCAAGTCGTCGATCAGCGGGATGCTGGTAGTGCTGGATCCGCATTCCAACTATTTTGATCCGATCGAGAACGCAACTTTCAAAAACGAACAGAGGTCGGAATATTTCGGTATCGGCGCCACGATCGGCGACTTGCGCGAGAACGAGACAGTAAACACCTATATTCGGTCGACATTTCAGAATGCTCCGGCGGCAAAGGTCGGCTTGCGCTTCGGCGATCGCATTACCGCGATTGACGGCCAGTCGATGGTTGGCAAACCCTTCGCTGAAGTTCGCAAGTTTTTGCTGGGACCGCGCGACACCGTCGTGAAAGTTACGGTCGAACACGCTGCTACCAAGAAATCTGACACCTACACGATAACTCGCGATGCCGTGTCGGTACCTTCAATTCCCCAGGCTTATCTGATTAAACCCGGAGTCGGGTATGTAGCTATGACCGGCACCTTCACGCAGACAACTGCGAATGAATTTGAAGTGGCGCTGGAGAATCTGCATACGCAGGGAATGAAGATGTTGATTCTCGACCTGCGT
>JANLZV010000310.1:0-10721 GCA_031366425.1 Pyrinomonadaceae bacterium
CTCCGGTCTCTCAACTCTGGTCGCTGCACTCTAGTCTCCGATCTCGAAACGCGAAACTCCAAACTCGAAACGCAATACTCCAAACGCGAAACTCGAAACTTCCCCATGTCTGCCAAAGAAAAACAGTACAAGTGGCGGCGCGACGAGTATCAGGAAAAGACTCGCGGCCTGCTGATGGTTCACACCGGCAACGGCAAAGGTAAGACCACTTGCGCGCTCGGATTGATGATGCGCGCTGCTGGGCGCGGGTTGAAGTGTTGCATGATTCAGTTTATGAAATCGCGCAACGATCGTTACGGTGAGCACACTTCGGCGGAGCTGCTTGGGATCGAAATCCACACCATGGGTGACGGTTTTACCTGGGACACTAAAAATCCCGAACAGGACCGCGCCACTTCACGTGCGACCTGGCACCTCTGCCTGGAAAAATTACGCAGCGGTGAGTATGACCTGCTCGTGTTTGATGAATTGGTTTACGTTTTGAGCTACCAAATGCTCCCGGTAGACGAGGTCCTGGCGGAGATTCGCGACATTCGGGTTTCGCAACCCGCGTTGCACATTGTGCTCACCGGTCGCGACGCACCACCCGAACTCATCGAAGCGGCGGATCTGGTGACGGAAATGCTCGACGTCAAGCACCCATTTAACGCCGGCATCCGCGCCCAACAAGGAATTGAGTTCTAGTACAGTTACCAGTCACCAGTGGTGGTACTGACCTCATCACCCGAACTCTGGTAGTGGGTCAGTTTCGTCACCTATGTCCGACAAACTTCAGTTTGTCGAGGCGTTACGACAAGCTGAAGCTTATCGGACATCAAACTGACCCGCTACTCGAACCCTTCCTGCCTTCATCGTTTCGCCCACCTGTGCTAACCTTTGTTTCATCCCACATAGCTGAATCCAAACAAACGGTGTTGGAGACATTGATCTAACTGATGCCCTGGTTTAGCAAAAAAACTAAGCAAATCGAATCAGTGCCACCCGAGGAGCGGGTGGTAAAAACTGAGAACGTCTTCGTCAAATGCGACGGGTGCGAAGCCCATCTCTATAAGCGCGAACTCGAAGAATCACACCAGGTCTGTTCCCACTGCGGTCATCACTTCCGGATCGGGGCTCGCGAACGCCTGCAGATGATTTTCGACGACGGCAAGTTTGAGGAACTCGACTCCGAAGTGATTTCAATTGATCCTCTGGAGTTTACTGACACCAAGCCTTACGTCGACCGCCTCCGCCAGGCGACAAAAAGTTCTGGCCTTCCCGAAGCAATCATCAATGCCCGCGGCAAAGTCGGCAATCATCTGGTGTTTGCCGGGGCGATGGACATGTCGTTCATTGGCGGCTCGATGGGTTCGGCAGTGGGCGAAAAGGTCACGCGGTTAATTGAAGCCGCGCTGGCACAACACGGCGCCGTGGTCATTTTTGCTGCTTCCGGCGGCGCCCGCATGCAGGAGGGCGCGCTTTCACTGATGCAGATGGCCAAGATCGCCGCCGCCCTCGCCGAACTCGATGAAGCGCGTCTGCCGTTTGTTTCGGTGCTGACTGATCCAACTACCGGAGGCGTAACCGCCAGTTTTGCAACGCTGGGCGACGTGATCATCGCTGAGCCCAAGGCGCTGATTGGTTTCGCCGGGCCGCGGGTGATCGAACAAACGATTCGGCAAAAACTACCGAAGGACTTTCAGAAATCTGAGTTCCTACTGGAACATGGCATGGTCGACGCAATCGTCGACCGGCGCGAACTCCGCGACTACCTCACGAAGCTCCTCAACTTTATGATGAATCCCGAAATCTCCAACGACTCGGAAATGGGCCGCGTCCGATCGCGCGCCGCTTCAAGAAATTAAAACCCCAGCATGGCGGAAGTCAGCCTGATGTTGGCCGCTCACAAGCGCGGGCCTTACGTAATTAGTCGACCAATCCGTTGAGCTACTGGCGCAAATGAATTTCAAAGAAGCCATCGAGTATCTGTTGAGCCTGGGTCACGAGACCCTCGCCATCAAGCTTGGCCTGCGCAACCCAACGCTCCTGTTTGAGGCGCTCGACAACCCTCAACAATCTTTTCAGTCGGTCCAAATCGCCGGCACCAACGGCAAAGGTTCAACCGCTGTCATTCTCGAATCAATCTGCCGCACCGCCGCCATCTCAACCGGGCTTTACACTTCCCCTCACCTAATTTCCGTGACTGAACGAATCCGGATCAACGGCCGGGAAATCTCTGAAGCTGAGTTTGCTAAACTCGCAACCCGTGTTCGCGAGGCTGCGGAGCGTCTGCTGGATCAGAACGAACTCGAAACGCCGCCGACGTTTTTTGAACAAGTCACCGCCGTAGCTTTGCTTGCGTTCAAAGAAGCCGGAATAGAACTTGCGATTTTAGAGACGGGTTTGGGTGGACGTCTCGACGCGACCACGGTGGCCGGTGCTACGATCGTGGGAATTACTCCGATTGCACTCGACCATCAGGAGTACCTGGGCGAAACGTTGGCTGAAATTGCGGGCGAAAAGGCCGCCATCATTCGGCCCGGCGCGACTGCGGTAGTGGCAACGCAAGAGCCAGCTGCCCTGGAAGTTATACTCCGGCGCTGCGCCGAGACTGGCGTCGAACCTGACATGGACGAATGCAAAACAACTGTTGAAGATGTCACCGACGATGGTCGCTGTAGAGTCGCCTTCGAGACACCCCAGGCGCGATACAACCACGTGCTCCTCGGTTTGCGCGGCAGACATCAGCTTACGAATGCGGCCGTCGCCATCCGCCTGGCGGAAATTCTGACGGCTCATGACTTCAGAATTTCTGAAGCAAATATTGTTGAAGGTCTCGAGAAGGCGCGTCACCCCGGCAGGCTGGAGTTGTTTGACGGCACACCGCGAATCTTGCTCGACGGCGCACACAATCCGCCCGGCGCCGCGGCCCTTCGCGCATACCTCGATGAGTTTGTGAGCAGCCCCCTCACCATCGTGTTCGGCGCCATGAAAGACAAGAGACTCGCAGAGATTGCGGCGATCCTTTTTCCAGCAGCCGGCCATTTGATTTTTACCCGGCCGGATAATCCGCGCGCGGCAGACGTCGATGATCTCAAACGCCTGGCCGAAGCAATAGATTATCGAGACCGGGTGACTCCGACTCGTTCGGTCGCGGAAGCGATGGCGATGGCGAAAGAACTGACTCCGAGTGAGGGCACTATCTGCGTGACCGGGTCGCTGTATCTGGTCGGCGAAGTAACCGCCTGGTTGAAGGTGAACGCGCAAGGTTGAGTTTGAAGGTTGTTAAGGGCCTAATTTGACGAGGTAACTAAAAATGACTTCGACGGTACCACCGCAGATTCTCGGCAGCGAAGAAATTTTTCGCGGCCGCGTATTTAATGTGACGATTGACACGATCCGAGAAGGTGAAACGACTTATCAACGTGAAGTGGTCCAACATCCCGGCAGCGCGGTAATTATTCCTGTCTTCGAGGACGGCACCATCGCGCTCGTCCAGCAATACCGGCATCCCGCTCGTCGTTTTCTGTTGGAAGCGCCGGCGGGGACGCTCGAGCAAGGTGAAGCGCCAGAAGTCGGGGCTGCGCGCGAGTTGGAAGAAGAATTGGGACTTGTCGCCGCGCGTCTGGAAAAACTATCCGAGTTTTTTGTGTCGCCGGGATTCTGTGAAGAAAAGATGTGGGTTTATCTGGCAACAGAGATGACCCAAACGGAACAGCGTCTGGAAGACGACGAGATTGTCGAAGTGGTGCGAATTCCCTTCTCCGAAGCTTTGCGGAAGATCACCGCCGGCGAAATCGACGACGCCAAGACCATCATCGGAGTGATGCTGGCCGCTCCGCGAGTTGGACCTTCAATGCTTGAAGCTGCGTACCCCGCAGTTTGATCTCATGATGCATTCACAACTTTCCGTTTGACCGGCTCTGGTCAAGTTCATACACTCAATTCACCGTGACCAACCACAACGAAGCGATCAACTTCTCCAATCCAGACGAACTAACGCACGAAACTGGAGGAGCCGAATCTGGGGCTCAACCCGCAACGACGTTCTCGCCCGCGCGGGTTCCGCGAATTGATCCGGATCAGCCTTCGTGGGGTGTTCCCACTGCGTTTCTGGTTTGGATTGCGAGTCTCCTGCTCACGCTCTTTGTCCCTCTGATATTTCTGCTTCCGTATGCTTCATACCGCGGGATTCGGATGGGTTCCCCGGATTATTTACCGGCGCTGACTCAGTTTGCGATGAGCGACAAAGGTGCGGTGCTGCTCCAGGTCGTGGCGTTGCTGCCGATTCATTTACTGACGTTTTTTCTGGTTTGGGCAGTAGTTACGCGCTTCGGCAGGCAATCGTTTTGGGCGGCGATCGGATGGGGTTGGCCGCGCTACTTGTCTCTATGGGCGTGCATTGGGTTGGGGTTTCTGCTGTTTATGGTGGCGACAGTGCTCGCCAAGCTGTTCGGCGCCGAAACGCCCACGCAGCTCGAACAAGTATTGAACAGTTCCTACGCCGCCCGCATCGCGATAGCCATTCTCGCCGTTTTTAGCGCCCCATTTGTCGAGGAATTTGTTTATCGAGGTGTTCTATATTCAGCCCTGCGACGAGGCTTGGGAAGCTTTGCGGCCGCAGTGTCGGGGCTCTTCAATGTCAGACTCGACCCCGAGCTGAGAGACCGACTCGGCATCTGGGGCGCGATCGTGATGGTGTTGGCGCTCTTTACAGCGATCCACGTCCCGCAGTATTGGCCGAACCTCGGAGTGATCGCGGCGGTGGGACTTCTCAGCCTGGTGCTCACGCTAATCCGCGCTTACTCGGGCAAGTTACTCCCGTGTATCGCAATTCATCTAGTCTTCAACGGAATCCAGGGAGTGATCCTGCTGGTTGAACCTTACGCGCAACGGTTTCTGCCCCCGGGCACGCATCCGGCTGATCCCTCCGCGATGATCGTCCCTTTGATCCAATTCATAAACTGAACATGGACTTTGAAGTTGTGGTAGTAGGCGGCGGTATCGGCGGACTGACCGTCGCTGCCCTGTTGGCCAAGCGCGGCGTGAGCGTCTGCCTGCTCGAGCGCGAATCGCGCGTCGGCGGTTGCGCCGCGAGCTTTGAAAAATTCGACTATAGCTTCGAGCAGGGTTATGGACTCTACGCCGCCTGGCAACCGGGCGAAATTCACGACCGAGTGTTGTCCGAACTGGCAGTCCCATCACCAGAAACTCGACTATTGAAGCCGAGTTATGTCGTGCGCTTACCGGACCTGTCCGAAGTGGCGCTCAGGGCCGAGACGCTTGAAGAAAACCTCCAGCAGGTTTTTCCCGAGTGTGCCGGCGAAGCGGTCGAGTTTTACCGAAAGCTGGGTGCTGTCGGCGGGGCCTTGCGCCGGGCGTTTCAGCGAATGCCGAATTTGCTGACTGCTTCACGATCCCAACAAGCCCTCACTATGATGAGAGAAGGCCGCGTGGCGGCGGAAATCCTCGGGTCGCTCCAACAAACAACCGCGGATCGACTCATCGGTCTTTCTCCGCGTTTCCGAAGTTTCATCGACGTCCAACTGCAGATGTTGGCCCAGGCGCCGAGTGCTGAAGTTGCCTACCTGTACGCAGCACTGGCGCTCACCGCTCCTCTCGAAGGAATGTTCTCGATTCGCGGCGGGTCAAATGCACTCGCCGATCGGCTTCATGAGTCGATAAAGCAGAACGGCGGAAGAGTACGACTCGATACGACCGTACTCAAAGTGGCTTACGATTCCGCCGGCGAAGCTCGCGGAATTCACTTGCTAAGCGGAGAGACGGTCAGCGCCTCACGTGCCATCATCAGTAATCTGACCGTTTGGGACACCTACGGAAAACTGATTGGCCTCGACCACACGCCAAGTTCGGTTCGTCAACAACTACAGGGCCTCAAAGGCTGGGGCGCTTATCTAATGTATCTGGCGATGGATAACGACGCGGCCAACGAGTTACTAACCGAACACCTTCTGACGCTGCCGGAGTGGCCCATCGATGATCGCTACGATCCGGAAACTAATCACCTCATGTTTGCCATGGCGCCATCGTGGGACCCGAGAGCCCCCGAAGGAAAACGTGCTGTCACGGTACACGCCTTCACCGCCGTTGACGACTGGTTTAGCTTCCATACGGACGACACCGATCTTGAGACAAAGGATCAGCTGATGCTCGAACAGTGCTGGGCGCTTCTCCACCGCACAATGCCGGAATTGGGTAGCAGCATCGAAGTTATCGACACTGCCAACCCTCGAAGTTTCTATGAACTAACCCGTCGCAAGCTGGGTATGGTGGGAGGACTCAATCCCGGCCTGGCCGGTTTTGCTTCGTCCCAACCCAATTACGCCACGTCCTTGTCCAACTTGTTTTTGATCACCGACACCACCTCGCCGGGCGGCCTTGCGGGCCTCACTCAATCAGCCCTCGTGCTGGCCGATAAGCTGACCAGCTGATCGACGCGCAAAAATCCAATCGAAAAAATGGTGGACAACTGCGAATTGTCTGGTGTATACACTCAACAGACAATATGTACATAACCATTGACGAAAGTGACCGGCGGCCGCTCTACCAGCAGGTTGCCGATGAAATTAAGGGGTTAATTGCCGCAGGAGAATTGCCGGAAGGCACTTCCCTCCCGCCCGTGCGCCAGGTCGCTGCCGATCTGGGAGTGAACCTGAACACCGTGGCAGTAGCGTACCGATATTTACAGGACGAGGGGCTAATTAAGGTTCGGCATGGCTCAGGAGCGGTGGTGATTGCGAGGGTGTCCGGACAGAAAGCCCGGGAGCAACTTCAGGCGCAGCTACGTTCGGCCCTAACCGAGTTGATTTTGGCCGGATTGACCCGAGCCGAGGTCAATACGCTCGTAAGTAGTGCGCTGAACACTTTGGATCGGAACCGCGAAAGCGGTTCCCGAAGTTAGGGCAGTCGATCCTGCGCTTGTTCGATCTTCCGTTGCGCGCCCGCCGGTACCTCGCCTGGGGCTCGCGCCGAGGGTTGGGTCCCGGGACCGGTACTGGTAGTTCCACTGCCATTTGGGAACCCGCCGTCTGGTCTACGAAGATCGCGATCGGGCGAGAATCCACAGCAACCGATTCCCAGATAGCCATTGTAGAAAATGCTTGAATAGGAAGTGCCGTAAGGTGAATCCCATCCTGAATAGAAGGGCATAAACGTGTAGCAACTAGCCCGCATGTTGTAGACCCACATTCCAGCAGACAGTCTTGGGAAACTCCGGCGCCAAGGATCGTTTAGTCGACGGCGGAACACATCCAGTTCTTGCCGCTCGAGTTTGCGGTTTGCCTGGCCGAGCGTGTCTGCGCGCCCCTGGCTCCAGCCTTCAAAAACATCGGTACCCTTCTTCTCGTCCTGGTGGAGCTTCGCGACTGCAAACGAGCTGCCGCCACTGAATACAACTTTATTTCCGCCTTTGATTTTGGTGTGGGATCCCTCCAGGGTCACGCGCCCTTTCCTCACGATTAGTTCGGTGGCATCACCGGGTACGACGTTGACGCGGTAGAGTCCGCGCCGCACGATCGCCATCCGGGTGTGTGGGGTGGTGATATTGATAAGCAACTCGGTATCTTCAGCACCCGTCACCTCCATGATGGCGGTGCCTTTGATCAAACGCACTTCCAGGTTTTCAGCCGAATTATTAGACAACTCAAACTCGGAGTTCTCTGCCAGACGCATGTAAGAACCGGGGTTGAGCAGCACTTCCACTCGGCCGTCAGCGCCCGTTTTTACCACGTCGCCTGTTTCCAAGTTGGCCGTGATCATCAGGTCCTGCCACTCCGCCGCACCTTGCCCATGCACGCGGGCCCGTCCGGTGACGGCGTTAACGCCGCCCGCGCGTGCCGAGATCCCAAATTTTTCCCGAGTTTGCGCCGAGCCCAGTAACGGGAGGCTACTGAGCAGCGCCACCAGCAGAATCGAGCAGGTAGCGGCAGTGAATGCTTTTCTCATGGCTTTTCCTTTGGTTCGGACAATTTCCGGGAACGGGAGTCTGGGGAGACTTGATTATAGGCCTGTCGGAGACATTTACAAGTTTTTCGGAGGCGGACGGCGCTACCAGCCGAGCTTCCCGGCGGCGACTATGGTTGGCTTGCCAAACTCATCGCATAGTAGCCGCGCCTCGTGCGAGCGCGAAGATCGTTCCGGTCCAAAATCTCCACCGCCACCGCGCGCCACTTCCCGTCGCGCAGAGCGTTAGACGGACGATATCCAATGCTGTAGACGCGGCCGAGGTCTCGAATAACCTGCTCATACGCATCATCCAAATCCTTAAGTTCGTTGGCCCGATAAAGGCGAGTGCCGCAGGCGTCAGCTAGCTGAGCCAGTTGGTCGCGCGAAAGGATAAAGGCGCTGCGCGGCGTACGATGGCGCTTTCGCTCTTCGCTCTCCGTGTCGAGATAGATAGGAAATATTAGCGTTTCTGAAGCCGAGACCAGGCCCAGCAAGTCTTCGAACTTTGTGTGCGAGCCCTCACCCGATACGTCTGGCAGCGCGTTGTCGACACCGTCAGTCATGACTACGACGGCGCGGCGTCGCGAATTGCTTTCGCCGACGAGGGTTAAGTGAACAGAGCTCAGCGCGTCCCAAAAGTTTGTCCCGCCGTTGGGCTTTTCGATAGTGTCGATGGCCCGTTTGATGAATTCACGATCCAGGGTCAAGGGGCAAACGGTGCGCGCAAGGTCCGAAAAAGTGACGATTGAAACCCGATCAGCGGGGCGGGTCGCATCAACAAATTTTTTGGCGGAGCTGCGAATCAATTTCAGCTTCTTATTGGTTGACCCGGAAAGATCGAGGAGCAGCACTAAATCGAAAGGCGCGTCCGCGGCTGCGAAGAATGATATCTCCTGAGGTTTTCCGTCCTCGAGAATCCTAAAGCTCGCCTGATCCAGAGGCGGCAGAGGTTTAGGTCGATTGAGACTGAGCACACTGACTCGCAGATCAACCAGATCGGAGTCAACTTTAATCGTTTCCGAGTCATCCGGAACCTGCCCTTGTGAAACCACGGCAAACAGGACCAGGACGAGCAGACTCAACAGCCGCTCGCGGCTCAGCACTCTTTTAATTTGGGCCCGATCAATTCGCATAGTAACCACGTTTGCCGCGAGCTACGGCAGCGGGGCGATTCACATCCACTTTGATCGCGCGCCACTTACCGTCGCGCGCTTTGTCCGACGGGCGATAGGCCAGACTGTAAACGGTGCCAAGATCTGCGACCACGCGTTCGTAGGCGCCCGCCAGATCCTGAAGTCGCTGCACTTCGTAGAAAAGGCCGCCGCCCATTTCGGCGATCTCTTCCATTTGATCGTGGCCTTCATCAAATGCTTCGGGTTGGGTATCGCGTGGATTAAGGGCAACGTATCTGGTGTTCAGCCAAAGCGTGTAGACCACGCCGTCAAACTCCTGCACGCGGTTAATGAAATCCTGATAGACCAGACGTGAACCATCGCCCTGTACACCCTCGATGCTTCCATCGAGTCCGTCGCTCATCAACACGATCGCCGAACGCCGCTTGTGTTGATTTGCCTCGGACAGAAATGTCGCGGTGAAGTCAGTGGCGTCGTAGAGTTTCGTGTCGCCGACCACTGCAGTTTCCATCGCGTTAACGCGTTCCCGCAGGGCCAGTCGATCAAGCGACAAGGGCGAAATCACTGAGGGTTTGCCGGCAAAAGTGATTACCCCGATCCGATCGAAAGGCCGCGCAGCATTAATAAAGCGTAGCGCCGCCGCCCGAATCAGGGCGACCTTGTCTCGGGTTGAACCGGATAAGTCGATCAGCAACAGAAGATCAAACGGGGCCGCTGATGACTCAAATTGTAGTATTTCTTGCTCCACACCATTCTCAAAAAGTTTGAAGTCGGAGTTGCCCAGCCCGAGCAGGCCGCGATTTGTGTTCCGATCGACCACGCTCATGTTAAGCGTCACGAGCTGTGAATCAACTCGAATAATATCGTCTTCGCTGATCTCTTGCGTGTCGGCCACCGGAGCCGGAGTTCCCGCAGCCGAAGTCGGCGGGTCCAGGACCGGCGGCCCGGATCGTGGATCATTCGGGCGCTCGGCCACTGCTGCCGACTTAAGCGTGTTAATGGAAATAGGGCCGCTTTGAGTGCTGATTCGAAGCGGCTGCGTGCCCGCACCCAGGCGCGCTTGCAACACGCGGGCATTGCCACCAGCGAGTTGCGGAATGTTGGTAGTAATCGCGCCACTCACCGATTTTGCGTTGATGTCAGCGTTGGCTGAGGCGGACAGTTCCAGTGCGATCGCTCCGCTCAACGACGTCAGCGAAGCGCTCGAAGGTACGCCATGCATTTCGACTAAGAAGTTTCCACCTACCACTTCAAGTTGCGAACTCGCTGGCACCTTGATTGTCAGATCGACCAGCTCTGCAGGATCGGTGCGGCGGCGCATGACACTGATAGCCAGGAATTGCGGACGGTTTTGGATTACGACGGGTGATCGCGCAGCAGCAGCACCGTGGGTCGCGGAGAGCGAAACGTATTTTTCGTCCCAGACTTCAATCCGAACTTCGCCAAACTGGTTCTCAACGCGGATGCGGCCGCCCGCAGGCACGTCGATTTGAACACCCTGCGAAACCCCAGTGTTTGTTTGCCCAAAAACGCTGAGCGCCAGCAGCGTTGACAAACCCAAAGAGCGCACAAAAACGCGTGTAACCGAGTGGCAGTGCATATTTTTAAGTTCGGGTAAGTCCTGGGTCGGGGAGAGTGGCCAGG